>NZ_BAABJJ010000027.1:0-70746 GCF_039543245.1 Algibacter agarivorans | reverse complement strand
AAATATGAATAATACTCCAATCCTTTTTAAAAATGAATAGTTTTTGGACTTACTTCTGAAAGTGCCTAATTAAATTTCACTTAAACCTTCTTAATCACATTGGTAACAATGCCCCAAATAATAAAATCATTTTCACTGGTTATTTTAATTATTGGATAATTAGGGTTCTCGGGCTGTAACCAAATCTCTTCTTTATCTACTTTCAAGCGTTTCACGGTAAACTCGCCATCTAAAAAACATACGGCTATTTTATTATTAGAAGGCTCTAAACTTCGGTCAATTACCAATAAATCATTATCATCTAAACCTGCACCAATCATAGATTGTCCGCTTACACGAGCAAAAAAAGTAGCCTCTTTATTTTTAACGAGTTCTTTATCTAATGATAAACGCTGCTCTTTAAAATCTTCGGCAGGTGAAGGAAAGCCAGCAGAAATTCCTGTATCAAAAAAAAGCGCACCCATACCTTTTATGTGGTTAGGAGTAAAAAAAGTTAGGTTATTGGATTTATTCAATATCATGGGTTATGTAATTTATTGGAAGTTTAGAGCGTTAAGGACTATATACTTTACCCTTTTTTAAACAAACTTCAAAATAGAAATTTAAGGAAAACCTATTATCAGAGAATTGAAAGTGTTTAAAGTTGTAATCCTAACTCTATATTATGACAAATATAAAAAATATCGATTGTTTTATAAGAATTGATATCTTAAAAAAATAGTTGACCATGGTATGGGTAAAAAACAATTTAGGGAACAAGTAGAAAATAAGCTGATGAGTATTAAGAATAATACCACCAGTGGTTTGTGAAAAGGATTTAGATATATTGGAGCTAAAAGTTCACCTATAATTCTGAGGAAGTTCCTTTTCAATGTACATTAGGAACAAGTGCAAACAGCAAATCAAGGGTGTCCAAATTATTAACTTTAAGAGTTTTTATTTAAAGTTTAACATTACCTGGATTCACATGGAATAGGTCATTTTATCTATTCCAGATTTAAAAGCATTTGTTTGTATAAGTGCTATTAATTAAACTGTATATAATTTAATACCCTAATTATACACAAATGTCACATTAATAAATTAACACTCAGGTGCTAACTCTACTTCAAGGCCTTCAATATCCTTTGTTATTCTAATTTGACAACCTAGGCGGCTATTATCTTTTACATCAAAAGCTTCAGACAGCATCGCCTCTTCTTCATCTTGCATTTCTGGCAATTCTGTATCGTTTAAAACATAGCATTGGCATGAAGCGCACATGGCCATACCGCCACATACACCAATAGTCCCCTCTGGAGCAAGCTCGTAAGCACTCACCACCTCCATGATATTCATATTCATATCAGTAGGTGCTTGGATAGTATGTTCAATACCTTCTCTATCGGTTATCTTAATTGTAATATCAGACATTTCATTTTTTTTTACGTGCAAAAATAAGTAATTAAGTTTTAAAAAACTTTAATCCCTACTAATTTAATAGACTTATCAAAATTTATACCGTTTTATTAAAAATATGAGGGTTCATTTGGGATTTTACTTTTAAAATCACAACAGCAGATCATTTAAACCTGACATAAATCATATAATCCCTTTAATGAATTCACTAATTTCGATTTGTATCTTTTTGAATTAATAGAACTAGCAATGAGTTCATTACAAAAAAAAAACGACACATTTGTTCACTCTGGTATTATTTCTAAAATTAGAGGCAACATTATTACGGTTAATTTAGAACAGAATATACATTGTGAATCGTGTCGTGCTAAAAGCTCTTGCGGCATTTCAGAATCAAGTACAAAAGAAGTAGAGATAATAAATTCTAATGATTCTTTTAGAATTAACGAAGAAGTAAATGTTGTTTTAAAAAAGGCATTAGGTTTAAAAGCTGTGTTTTGGGCCTATATATTTCCCTTTATATTAATGTTTTCTACTTTATTATTAACATCTGGCTTTTTAGGAGAATTGTTGGCCGGTTTACTGTCACTTCTTATTCTAATTCCATATTACTTAATACTTTATTTTTTAAAAAACACACTTAAAAGCGCATTTCAAATTTCAATATTAAAACATAATTGAGTATGCCAAATTCAATTTTAAATAGTATCCTTTTACTAACTTCCTTAGGCGGAATTGCGGCAATAATTTTATATGTAGTTTCCAAAAAATTCTATGTTTACGAAAATCCCCTAATAGCTGAAGTTGACGAATTATTACCAGCCGCTAATTGCGGGGGTTGTGGGTCTCCTGGATGCAAAGCCTTTGCTGAAAAGCTTGTTAACACAGAGGATATAGCAGATTTATTTTGTCCTGTTGGAGGTAATGATGTCATGAAACAAGTCGCCACTGTTTTGGGTAAGGACGTTAAAGAACAAGACCCAACACTTGCTGTTTTAAGATGCCAAGGTGGCTGTGATGTAAGACCAAAAACCACCGAATACCAAGGCCCTAGAAATTGCGCCATATCCGCCATGATTTATAGTGGTGAAACCGATTGCCAATATGGTTGTTTAGGTGATGGAGATTGTGTAGCCGTATGCAAGTTTGACGCAATGTATATGGATGAATCGACTGGTTTGCCCGTAATCATTTCCGATAAATGCACCTCATGTGGCGCCTGTGTTGAAGCATGCCCTAGAGATATTATTGAGATGCGCCCAAGAAACAAACGCGATTTAAAAATATTTGTTGGTTGCTTAAATGAAGATAAAGCAGGTATTGCAAAAAAATCTTGTGAAGTTGCTTGTATTGGATGTTCAAAATGTGAAGATATATGCCCTAAAGACGCCGTTATAATGGTAAATAATTTAGCCTATATAGACCCCATAGCCTGTACACTTTGTAGAAAATGTGTGGAAGTATGCCCAACACATTCCATTATAGAAACAAACTTTCCTCCAAAAAAAGTAAAGAAGGCTGTGCCTAAAGTTGAAACCAATGTTAAATCCGCCAAATCAAAAACCGATGCTTAAAACATTTCCTAAAGGCGGTATTCACCCACCAGAAAATAAAATAACATCTTCTAAAAGTATTAAGAAAATGACTGTGCCTAAAGTTGTATATGTTCCCATATCACAGCATATAGGGATTCCTTCTGAAATAATTGTTGATAGAAAAGATAAAGTTGAAATCGGACAAGTTATAGCCAAGTCCGGTGGATTTGTATCGTCTAATATACATTCTCCTGTTGCAGGCACTGTAACTAAACTCGATAAAATAATAGACACAAGTGGGTATAAAAAGCAATGCATTGTTATACGGACAGATGCTAAAAATGAATCGAACTTTCAGAATATTGAATACCCTTTAAAAACAAACATTGAATTACTTCCAGAAGACATTTTACAAAAAATAAATGACTATGGTATCGTGGGATTAGGAGGCGCTACGTTTCCTTCGCATGTAAAATTAAATATAAAAAAAGGCACCAAACTAGACCACATTATTATTAATGGTGTAGAGTGCGAGCCCTATTTAACTGCCGACCATCGCTTAATGCTTGAAAAATCGGAAGAAATTATAGTTGGTATAAAAATTTTGAAGACTGCTTTACATATTGACAAAGCTATTATTGGAATTGAAAACAATAAAAAAGATGCTATTGAAATCTTCAAAAAGCTTACTAAAAATGATGACGGCATTAAAATAGCAGCATTGAAAGTTAAATATCCACAAGGTGGTGAAAAACAATTAGTAAGAGCCATATTAAAAAGGGAAGTTCCAAAAAATGGACTACCACTAGATGTGGGTGTTATTGTCCATAATGTAGGAACTATTTTTGCTATTTATCAAGCCATTCAGCATGACAAACCTTTAATAGAACGTGTTGTAACTGTTACTGGAAAGACATTAGAAAACGCTTCCAATTATTGGGTAAAAATAGGCACACCTATTAAAGATTTGGTAGCCGAAGTTGGTGGCTTACCAGAGGGGACACGCAAAATTGTTAATGGTGGCCCCATGATGGGAAAAGCTATTAAAAACCTTGACGTTCCTGTTACAAAAGGGACTTCTGGAATTTTAGTTATTTCTGAAGATGAAGCCAGTAGAGGTGAACAAAAAAACTGTATTCGTTGTGGCAAATGTGTCTTTGTATGCCCCATGGGATTAGAACCTCATCTTTTGATGAATTTATCAGAAAAAGGCCTGTATGAAAAAGCAAACTTTGAGGATATAATGACCTGTATTGAATGTGGCTCCTGTAGCTATGTATGCCCTTCGCATCGCCCATTATTAGACTATATACGGTTCGGGAAAAGTATTGTCAAAAAAATGAATACCTCTAAAAATTAAATATGAGCAACCAACCCATAATTGTATCTGCATCTCCTCACGTTCACTCCGATAGAACTTCAAAAAAACTGATGTATGATGTTGTTATAGCATTAATACCAGCCTTTTTAGTCTCCATATATGTATTTGGAATTGGTGCTTTAATAGTGACTTCAGTGGCCATTGCATCATGTTTATTATTTGAATATGTAATTCAGAAATATCTCTTAAAAGCAGAAGTAACTATAACCGATGGCTCTGCATTAATAACAGGTATTTTATTAGCATTCAATTTACCTTCCAATTTACCAATTTGGATGGTTATTGTTGGCGGATTAGTTGCCATAGGTGTAGCAAAACTATCTTTTGGAGGCTTAGGTTTTAATATTTTCAACCCAGCTTTAGTGGGTCGTGTATTTTTACTCGTGTCATTTCCAGTACAAATGACGATGTGGCCTACCGCCATAGAAAATAATACAACGGTTGTTGATGCCGTTACTGGAGCCACATCTTTAGGCACAATAAAAGAAGGATTAATGGCTGGAGATACCATGACTGAAATTAGCACAAGAATTCCTCCTGCAATGGATATGTTGTTTGGTTTTACTGGAGGTTCATTGGGGGAAATGTCTGGTATCGCCTTACTTCTTGGAGGTTTATTTTTAATAATACGAAAAGTTATTTCTTGGCATATTCCCGTAATTCTATTAATTACCATGGCTTTTATGACGGGGATTTTTTGGTTTTTAAACCCAGAGCAATACGCCAACCCTTTAATTCATATTTTATCTGGTGGTGCTATTTTAGGAGCCTTTTTTATGGCGACTGATCTGGTTACGAGTCCTATGACAAAAAAAGGCATGGTAATTTTTGCTATTGGCATTGGTATAATCACGGTTTTAATACGGCTTTTTGGAGCATACCCCGAAGGGATTTCATTTGCGATTTTAATAATGAATGCCTTTGTTCCTTTAATCAATAAATATTTTAAACCTAGAAGATTTGGAACCAAAATAAAATCTAAAATAGTGTAATCATGAGCAAAAAAGAATCAACATTTATAAGCATGGTGTTATCTCTTTTATTGATAACACTCATTTCTGGATTCGCCTTAGGTTTTGTAAATGATTTAACTATTGAGCCCATTGCTAAAGCCAAATTAGCAAAAAAAATAAACGCCTTAAAACTGGTATTACCTGAGTTTGACAACAATCCGGTAGCGGAATTAAAAATGGTTAAATCAGAACTCACAAAAGATAGTATAGAAATATATCCAGCTTATAAGGATGGTAAATTTATTGGAGCAGCTGTGGTTGGTTCTTCTGAGAAAGGCTTTAGTGGATTAATTAAAATTATGGTTGGTTTTACAACAGATGGCACCATAAAAAACATTGCTGTTTTAGACCAGAAAGAAACGCCTGGATTAGGCACAAAAATGAAAGACGAATCGTTTTTAAAACAATTTAGAGACAAAAATCCTTCTAATTTCAATTTAAAGGTTAAAAAAGATGGTGGAGAAGTTGATGCATTAACCGGCGCAACAATTAGTACGAGAGCATTTAGTGAATCTGCTAAAATGGCTTATGACGTATTCATGGAAAACCTTGAGAACATCAACACCTCTAAACAATAAGAATTATGGCTGAAAATATAGATCAAAAGCAAAATTTCTTAAAAGGCATAATTAAAGAGAACCCCGTTTTTGTGATGCTTTTAGGTATGTGCCCCACATTAGGGGTTACTTCATCGGCCTTTAATGGTTTAGGTATGGGTGTAGCTACTTTGTTTGTTTTATTAATGTCTAACATTGTGGTGTCATTAGTAAAATCTCAAATACCAAATAAAGTTCGTATTCCAGCATTCATAATCATTATAGCATCCTTTGTAACTATTGTAGAAATGGTTCTGGAAGCATTCATTCCGTTTTTATATGAGCAATTAGGTATTTTTATTCCCTTAATTGTAGTGAACTGCTTAATTTTAGGAAGAGCTGAAGCTTTTGCTTCAAAAAAGAGTTTAATTTCTGCTATTCTGGATGCTTTAGGCATGGGATTAGGGTTTGTATTAGCATTAACTATTTTGGGCGCTGTGCGTGAAATTTTAGGTAGCGGAAGTTTGTTTGAATTTAAATTTGTTTCTGAAAATGCCAATACTTTTATACTATTCATTTTACCACCGGGCGCTTTTATAGCCCTCGCATATTTATCCTTGATTTTTAACAAGCTACAAACTAAAACACCTTAGGCATGGATTATGTAATTATACTCATAGCTGCAGTATTTGTCAATAATATTGTATTATCTCAATTTTTAGGCATCTGTCCTTTTTTAGGAGTTTCTAACAAAGTTTCTACCTCTGTTGGAATGTCCGGAGCTGTGTTATTTGTTATGACTATTGCCACTACGGTTACCTATTTATTACATCAATATGTTTTAGTGCCTGCCGGATTAAACTATTTAAGAACCATCACTTTTATTCTAGTGATTGCCGCTTTGGTTCAAATGGTAGAAATTATTCTAAAAAAAGTGAGTCCGCCTTTATACCAAGCGTTGGGTGTTTTTCTACCTTTGATTACAACGAATTGTGCCGTTTTAGGTGTTGCTATTTTGGCATTAGGATTAGATAACAACAGCTTAATTAAGGCTGTATTCTTTGCTATATCAAACTCAATTGGGTTTGCTTTAGCCTTGATTGTTTTTGCAAGTATCAGAGAACAGTTAGAACTTGCCGACATTCCCGAAAGAATGAAAGGCGTGCCTATTAATTTGCTAGTTGCAGGACTTTTATCTTTAGCTTTTTTAGGTTTTACAGCTTTGGTCTAAGGATTATTTATTTTACTTCATATATTTCTCCTGAAAAAAACAAATCATCCGTTTTTGTGAATTTTGAATTTGATTTCACCTCTTTAGTCAAAGCATCTTCCCTTTCTTCTAGAGTAACATCATTAAAACGTCTTATAATACCGGTTACTAAAGGGTGTTCTAACCTAACCAACATTTGATGCAAGGTTGGATCTTCTTCTTTTGCATTATGAATTAAAATATCGTCTTCCGTAACACCATTTTCCCCAATAGTTACGACTTCCAATTTTAATCCATTCAACACCAACCCCTTATCTCTATTTTTCCCAAAAACCATAGACTTACCATGCTCAACAAACAACTGTTTATCTTCTCGGATTTTTTTATCCGTATACTGGCTAAAACAACCATCATTAAAAATCACACAATTTTGTAATACTTCTATCAACGATGTGCCATTAAATGTTTCAGCTTCAATAAAAACTTGAGTCATTTCTTTTGGAGTATTCCCTCCTATTCTTGCAAAAAATCGAGCTTTAGCACCTAGGGCTAATTCTCCGGGTTGAAAAGGTGGCTGCGTATTTCCGTAAGGCGATGATTTTGTTTTTTGACCAATGATAGACGTTGGTGAAAATTGCCCCTTTGTTAAACCGTAAATTTCATTATTAAACAATATGACATTTAAGTTTATATTTCTGCGTAACACATGAATAAAATGATTACCACCAATAGCCATAGAATCACCATCTCCAGTAATTACCCAAACACTTAAATCTGGATTTGCCAACTTAACCCCTGATGCTATTGCTGGTGCTCTACCATGAATACTATGCATGCCGTAGGTATCCATATAATACGGAAATCGTGAGGAGCATCCTATCCCAGAAATAAAGACAACATCTTCTTTTTTTACACCCATTTCTGGAAGTGCTTTTTGCATAGAACGTAAAATGACATAATCATCGCAACCCGGGCACCAACGCACCTCTTGATTACTTGCAAAATCTTTAAATGTATATTTTTTTACTGTGGTAGTTTCCATAATTATTCTACTAATTTTTTGAATTCTGTAATGAGTTCACTATTTCCAAAAGGCAATCCTTGAATCTTGTTGAATTGTACCAATTTGGATATATTAAAATTCATTTTTAAGATATTTACAAATTGACCATTGTTTAACTCGCAAACCACAATTTTTTTAAACTTACTTAAAACGTCCTCTGTGTTTTTTGGTAGCGGGTTTATATAATTAAAATGGGCATAGCCTATTTTATTATAACCTTCATTATTTAATTGCTTTACTGCCGAATGTAAACTACCATAGGTTCCTCCCCAACCTACAACCAACAGATTGCCTTCTTGAGCAAATTCTGTAGTTAAATCGGGTATATAATTTTGTACCCGCTTAATTTTTTCAGCCCTAATTTTGGTCATGTATTCATGGTTTTCTGGAACATGGGACACATCACCTGTAATTCTATCTTTTTCTAAACCTCCAATTCTATGCTCTAAACCAAAAGTTCCCGGAACTGCCCAATTACGGGCCAGTGTTTCTTCATTTCTATCATATGGATGCCAATTATCCATCACTTTCGTAACTTTATTATTTTTGATTTCAGGCATTTCGGTAACTCTTTTTATTTTCCAAGGTTCCGACCCATTAGCAATATATCCGTCTGTTAATAAAATAACCGGAGTCATGTGTTCTAAAGCCAGTTTTGCTGCTTGATATGCATAATTAAAACAATCAGAAGGGGTACTAGCAGCCAAAACTATTACGGGGCTTTCTCCATTCCTGCCATACATGGCCTGCATTAAATCTGATTGTTCTGTTTTAGTTGGCAAACCTGTTGATGGTCCACCTCGTTGCACATTTACTACAACTAAAGGTAATTCTACCATCATGGCTAAACCTAATGCTTCACCCTTTAAGGCTAAACCAGGACCTGATGTAGTTGTAATTGCTAAATCGCCAGCAAATGATGCTCCAATGGCTGATGTTACACCGGCTATTTCATCTTCAGCCTGAAACGCTTTTACTCCAAAATGTTTATGTTTCACAAGTTCGTGCAAAATATCTGTGGCAGGCGTAATTGGATATGATCCTAGAAATAATTCTAGCCCTGATTTTTCTGCTGCAGCTAAAAACCCCCAAGCTGTAGCCGTGTTGCCACCAATAATTCGGTAAGTGCCCGATTCCATTTTAGCGGGAGAAATTGAATAGGCATTAGGTATTAACTCTAAGGTTTCTGCATAATAATATCCTGCATTTAACACTTTAGTATTTGCTTCGATTATATGTGGTTTGGATGCAAATTTTTTCTTAAAAAAATCAATGGTATGCTCTGGCGAACGATCATACATCCAATACACGATACCTAAGGCAAACATATTTTTACTTCGGGTAATACTTTTATTATCTAAATTCTCAATATCTTTTAAAGCCGCTTTAGTTAATGAAGACATCGATACTTCTATGACTCTATAATTTTCTAAACTACCATCCTTAAGGGGGTTTGTTTCGTATTTTGCTTTTTCTAAATTCTTCTTTGTAAATGAATCGACATCAACAACAATGGTATGTCCCGGTTTTACTGAATATAAATTAGTTTTTAAACCTGCAGGATTCATGGCCACCAACAAATCTACATCATCTCCAGGTGTACTAATTTCAATACTCCCTATATGAACCTGAAACCCCGAAACGCCATACAAACTTCCTTGTGGCGCTCTTATTTCTGATGGGTAATTAGGAAATGTTGCAACGTCATTACCAAACATAGCAGATGTATCTGAAAATTGTGTACCCGTTAACTGCATGCCATCACCAGAATCGCCTACAAACCTTATAACCACAGCATCTAATATTTCATGCTGAAGGTTTTTATTATCTGTAATTTTATTAGACGTCATAAGAAAATAATTGATTAAAAATTATCATAAAAATAGATATTTTAGTAAATATAATTTACATCTTTTAGTTTAAACGTGATAAATATCATATTTAAATCGTGAAATGAAATATACATTTACTTATATAAAAAATTTAAATTATGGCGATTATTATAACCGACGAATGCATTAATTGTGACGCATGTATTGTAGAATGTCCTAATAATGCGATTTACGAGCCCGACCAAGAATGGGCGTATGCAGATGAAACTGAGTTAAGTGGCATGGTAACCCTTCCAAATGGAGACGAAGTAGATGCTGATGCTATGAACGAACCCATATCTGATGAATTTTATTTTATTGTACCAGATAAATGCACAGAATGTAAAGGGTTTCATGATGAACCACAATGTGCATCAGTATGTCCTGTTGACTGTTGTATACCTGATGAGAATCATGTTGAAACCGAAGAAGCTTTGTTAAAGAAAAAAGCTTGGTTGCACGCAGAGTGACATTTTAAAAAACGATGATTTCTAATCATTTAGAGTTTCTTTTCCGTGTAATATTTCAATTTTATAATAGTTGAAATTATACGCAAAAATTGAGGGTTCCATAATTTTATGAAACCCTTAATTTTTTTTTTTAATTATCACGTTCATATGATAATTATCATAATCTATTTGCTATATCATATTTAACTTTATAGTCAGTTTATTCGAATGGCCTATAGGTTTTGGTCCATAATAAAAATCTTGTTAGGTCTATACACAATTAGAGATTTTGCAAAGCGTCTTAATATGACTTTTTGCGAATTTTATTAATAAGATATCATATTATGAAAAAAGATTTTCCAAAACTAATTTGTGATGCAAATGAGGCTGTTGCCAGAGTTGCTCATAAAACAAATGAGGTGTGTGCTATTTACCCCATAACACCCGCATCGCCTATGGGCGAACACGTAGATGTTTACAGCTCAAAAGGACAGACAAACATTTGGGACAATATCCCAAGAATTGTTGAAATGCAGAGCGAAGGTGGCGCTGCTGGAGCCGTTCATGGTTCATTACAAGCAGGCGCATTAACAACCACATTTACAGCATCGCAGGGATTGTTATTAATGATTCCCAATATGTATAAAATGGCAGGCGAATTATTACCTTCTGTAATACACGTGGCAGCAAGAACAGTTGCAACACATGCCCTTTCAATTTTTGGTGACCATTCAGATGTTATGGCTGCCAGGCAAACAGGGTTCTCCATGCTATTTGGCGGATCTGTTCAAGAAGCACACGATTTTGCGCTCATTTCTCAAGTAGCAACATTAAAATCCAGAGTGCCTTTCCTAAATATTTTTGACGGCTTTAGAACGTCTCATGAGATTTCTAAAATAGATGGCATTACTGATGATGTTATTACTGCTATGATGCCAGAAGATGCTATTATGGAGCACAAAAAACGCTCACTAGATCCAGACCACCCAGTGATTAGAGGCACGTCTCAAAACCCAGATGTATTCTTCCAAGCAAGAGAGGCCGCCAATACATTTTACGAAAAAGTTCCAGGTATTGTTGAAGAAACAATGAATGAATTCTATGAGCATACTGGTCGTAGATATAGTTTATTCTATTATGAAGGCCATCCAGAGGCAGAACGTGTTATTATACTCATGGGTTCTGGCGAAGGAGCTGCTCGAGAAACCGTGGAAGCCATGGTTAAAAACGGCGAAAAAGTAGGGGTATTATTTGTGCGTTTGTTTAGACCGTTTTCGATTAAACACTTTGTTAATGAGTTGCCTGAAACCGTTAAAAAAATAGCAGTTCTAGACAGAACTAAAGAACCTGGAAGTGTTGGCGAACCGCTATACCAAGATGTTATTACCGCATTAAACGAAAGCGACAGAGACATGCCAATTGTTGTTGGCGGTCGCTATGGTTTATCCTCAAAAGAGTTTACGCCTCAAATGGTTAAAGGTGTTTATGACGAATTATTGGATAACAAACCAAAAAATCATTTTACCGTTGGTATTAATGACGATGTTACTTTTACAAGTTTACCAATAGACGATTCTTTTACAATAGAACGTCATACCATTAATTGTATGTTCTACGGTTTAGGATCTGATGGTACTGTTGGTGCTAATAAAAACTCCATTAAAATTATTGGAGACACTACGGATAATTTTGTACAAGGATACTTTGTTTACGACTCTAAAAAAGCAGGAGCTCAAACCATTTCTCACTTGCGTTTTGGACCAAAGCCAATATACTCTTCATACTTAATTGATAAAGCAGATTTTATTGCTAGTCATCAATATAAGTTTATTAAAAAGTATAATATGGTTGGTGATTTAAAACATGGAGGCACCTTCTTGTTAAACTCACCATATTCCAAAGATGAAATTTGGAATCATTTACCAAAGCGAATTCAAAAAGAAATTATTGATAAAGAAGCTAATTTCTATGTGATTGATGCTACGAAAGTAGCAGCAGAATCCAATCTTGGCAAACGTACAAATACCGTATTACAAACTTGCTTCTTTGCAATTTCAGGTATTTTACCAAAAGAGCAAGCTATCCAACGCATTAAAGATGCCATTGTAAAGTCTTATTCTCATAAAGGAGAAAGCATAGTTAAAATGAATTTTACGGCAGTTGATAATTCTCTTGCTAACCTTGAACAAGTAGATTACCCAAAAGAAGTTACCAGCGAAAGGCATTTAGAAACCGCCATGCACAATGCACCAGATGGCTTTGTTACTGAAGTACTGGAAAAAATATTAGGTGGATTTGGAGATGAACTACCTGTAAGCGCATTCCCAGTAGATGGCACATTCCCAACAGGAACTAGTCAATACGAAAAAAGTGGTATTGCTGATACGGTTCCAGTCTGGGATGATATAAATTTATGCACACAATGTAATAAATGTGTTGCTATTTGTCCGCATGCTGCCATTAGAGCAAAAGTTGTTAGAAATGATGAATTAACATCCGCTCCAGCAACATTACAATCCGTTTCTGCCAAGGGTAGGCCTTTTAATAAAGATGAAGAATCTTATGTGCTACAAGTATCTCCTCAAGACTGTACAGGTTGCGACCTTTGTGTTGCTGTTTGTCCTGCTGTGAGCAAGGAAGACCCCGACTTTAAAGCTATTAATATGCATAAAAAGCTTGAAGTGGAAACAGTAGAAGATGTAAATTGGGATTACTTTATTGGTTTACCTGATTATAATAGAACGGAGTTACAAATAACAAACGTAAAAGGATCTCAATTCCTAGAGCCTTTATTCGAATTCTCTGGGGCGTGTTCTGGTTGTGGTGAAACACCATATATTAAATTACTAACACAACTTTATGGAGATAGTATATTGATTGCAAATGCAACTGGATGCTCTTCAATTTATGGGGGTAATTTACCAACAACACCATATAAAACCAATGAATTTGGACGCGGTCCTGCTTGGGCTAATTCTTTATTTGAAGACAATGCCGAATTTGGTTTAGGGATGAAATTAGCATTAAGTAAGAAACAAGAAATTGCCGTAAACTTACTTAAATCAATTAAAAATGAAATTGGAACTGATTTCGTGGATGCTATATTGAATAATCCTGAAAAAACGGAAACTGAAAAAGCGGAAAACTTCAAAAACTTAGATAAATTAAAAATCAAACTAGCTAATATCAATAATGATAAAGCAAAAAAATTATCTCAACTCACTGAATATCTACGTAAAAAATCAGTGTGGATTTTAGGTGGAGATGGTTGGGCATACGATATTGGATATGGCGGTGTAGATCACATCTTAGCTACAGGTGAGGATATCAACATTATGGTATTGGACACCGAAGTGTATTCGAACACTGGCGGACAAACATCTAAAGCTACACCATTAGGAGCAAGTGCGAAATTCTCGGTTTCTGGTAAACGAACTAGCAAGAAGAGTTTAGCGTTACAGGCCGTTTCTTATGAAAATGTTTATGTTGCTCAAATCGCCATAGGAGCCAAAGACCTTCAAACGCTTAAGGCTATTGAAGAGGCTGAAGCATATCCCGGACCATCAATAATAATTGCGTACTCCCATTGTGGAGAACATGGGTATGATCTAGCAGATGGCGCTTCACAACAAGAAAAAGCGGTAGAAAGTGGCTATTGGCCATTATTTAGATTTAACCCTTCTAAGCCAAAAGGCAAGAAGTTTAAATTAGACTCTAAAGCGCCTTCAATTCCTCTAAAAGACTTTATGTACAATGAAACACGATTTACTAGAGTTGTGAAAGACGATGCAGAACTAGGGGCTCAACTTCTTGAACAAGCTCAAACTGAAGTTAATTCTAAATGGGAACGTCTAGAGCTTTATAGAGATATGTAATATTCTTTAAGAAACTTTGTTTAAACAAAAATCATTCTCTATGCTATGAATACAGCATGGGGAATGATTTTTATTAATAATTTGGTTAATTCTTATTTAACCAAAGAAATTGCTATGAAGTGAACTTCTAGTTTATGCATCAATATTAATAACCTGTTCTATTTGTGGTGCATATTTTTTTATAGTCATTTCTACACCAGATTTAAGTGTCATTTGATTGACACTACAACCTACACAGGCACCTTGAAGTTGCACCTTAACTAGATTATCATTTTCAATAGACAATAAAGATATATCACCACCATCACTTTGTAAAAACGGACGGATTTCGTCTAACGCTTTTTCTACATTTAATCTTAGTTCTTCTGAAGTCATCTATTATTTTTTTACTGCTGCACAACCTGCCATAGTTGTAATTTTAATGGCTTCGGTAGGTGGTAAATCGTCATTTCGTCTTACAACTTCTTGAACTACATTTTGAGTTATTTCCTCAAAAGCCTTTTCTAATGGTGTTGCTGTTTGTAATGCTGCCGGACGACCAACATCCCCAGCTTCTCTTATACTTTGCACTAATGGTAATTCACCTAAAAATGGCACTTTTAAATCATCTGCAAGGTTTTTAGCGCCTTCTTTTCCAAAGATAAAATATTTATTATCTGGTAATTCGGCAGGAGTAAAATACGCCATATTTTCTATAATTCCTAAAACAGGAACATTTATACTTTCTTGCTGAAACATGGACACACCTTTTTTAGCATCAGCCAGTGCCACATTTTGAGGCGTGCTAACCACAACTGCTCCCGTTATTGGTAAAGATTGCATAATACTTAAATGAATATCGCCAGTTCCAGGAGGCAAATCGAGTAATAAGAAATCAAGTTCGCCCCAATGTGCATCAAAAATCATTTGATTTAATGCTTTTGCAGCCATTGGTCCTCTCCAAACTACCGCTTGATCAGGTTGTGTAAAAAACCCGATAGACAATATTTTAACCCCATAGTTCTCTACAGGTTTCATTTTAGATTTCCCATCAATGTTTACCGCTAAAGGTTTTTCGGCTACCACATCAAACATTATTGGAATAGATGGCCCATAAATATCGGCATCTAAAACCCCCACTTTAAAGCCCATTTTTGCTAAAGTAACGGCAAGATTTGCAGTAACTGTAGATTTTCCAACACCCCCTTTACCTGATGCTATAGCAATTATATTTCGAAGACCAGGAACAGGCTTTCCTTTTATAACATTAGCTTTTGGTTTTTCAGGTGCTTCAACTTTTACATTAACTGTTATTTTAGCCTTTTCATAAACCTGCTCATGAATAGTTTTAAGTATATCAACTTCTGTACGTTTTTTAGCTTGCAAGCTTGGGTTCTGTATTGTGATATCTACAATAACCTCATCGCCAAAAGTGATGACGTTTTTAACCGCTCCGCTTTCTACCATATTTTGCCCTTCACCAGGAACAGTAATACTTTCAAGCGCTTTTAATATATCTTGTTTATTAAGTTTCATTTCTTTTATTAAGAATCATTCTAAAGGCAAATATATACAATAAAGCTGGAAGATAGAAGCTAGTTGCTAGAAGTTTTTACTATGATGTTATTGGGTTGAATTATAGAGGTGGATTTGTAATTATGTGTAAATCTTACATAAAATAGGAACTATTTACAATTCCTTTGAAGGGTCCCAATACACGGTTTCTAAATCCTGAATTTGATTTTCAATAACGATAATCCCTTCACTTTCTAAAAGCTGTTGCATGAGGTTTGTGCCATCAAAATGATGTTTTCCCGTTAATAACCCCTTTCGGTTTACAACACGATGTGCTGGTACATCTTTTCCATGCGAACCATTCATAGCATAACCCACCACACGTGAACTTCTGGCTGCGCCTAAATACTTTGCTATAGCACCATAACTGGTAACTCTGCCATAAGGAATTAGCTTTGCGATTTCGTAAACTCTATCAAAAAAATGAAGTGTTTCAGATTTCATTGTTAGAAATCTTTAATGATGTTAATTAAAGTCACTATAGATATAACCCCAGTGATGCCACCGATGATTCTATTCATATTCTTTTGCGAAGTCAATGTTTTACTTTTTATCTTATCGAAAAAGAAAATATACATATATAGCATTACAAAAGTTCCTGTAGCAGCACCAGACACATAGGATATAATATTAAATTGGTCTAAGGTCATCCAACCGTATGACGCTAAAGTAATAGTCATATAGGCCTGGTAAGGTATAGGAAACACATTAATAGCCGACAAAAAAACACCTTGAAAAAAACGACTATGCTTACTTTTAATTTTGGGTTCGATTTGTTGCTTTGGTTGCGGTTTGGCTATAAATAAAAAATAAACGGTTATTAAAATAAAAATAACGAAAGCTACACGTTGCAAAACATCTATAACCTCTGAATGTTTACTTAAATAACGCGCAAAAATAGCGGCTACATAGGTTTGTACTAAAACAATAACGCAAACCCCTATTGAAAACATAATGCCTCTAACATGACCTTCTTTTAAACTTATTTTGGCTGCTGTCATATTTAATAACCCTGGCGGAATAACCCCAACAAGTGCTAAAAACAACCCTAGAATAAAGACTAATGTAATATCCACTATTATTTTATTTTGAACCTAATATACGTAATTGGTTTATTTTGCTCTAGGTATTGAGATTCATAAAAGGTTTGAATGCTTGTCACTTCTTCGGGGCTACCTTCCTGTTTATAAACATTGTGGTTAGCATAAAGCACTTCATGTCCTGCACCATGTAATAGACCAAGCGTGTAACCGTGCATAAACTCACTATCGGTTTTTAAATTTACAACGCCTTCTGGTTTTAATATTTGTTTGTAGCGTTTTAAGAATTCCGCATTGGTCATTCTATGTTTGGTACGTTTATATTTTATTTGAGGGTCTGGGAAGGTTATCCAGATTTCATCCACCTCATTTTCGGCAAATGCATGGTCTATTAATTCTATTTGGGTACGCAGAAATGCAACGTTCGGGATATTTTCCTCAATTGCTGTTTTAGCACCTCGCCAAAAACGCGCTCCTTTTATGTCTATTCCAATAAAATTTTTATTAGGATATTTTTTCGCTAAGGCTACGGAATATTCACCTTTACCACAGCCTAATTCCAACACTAAAGGCTTATCGTTTTTAAAAACCTGTGTTCTCCAATTCCCTTTTAAGTTGAAATTTGAATTAACCAACCCGTCTCTAGTTGGTTGAAATACGTTCGCGAAGGTTTCATTTTCTTTGAATCTTCTAAGTTTATTTTTGCTTCCCAAAGTTTATTAACTATTTCTTGTTACTACTTTATTTTTGGTAAAAGTAGAGAATTTCTTGAAACAAAATTCTCTAATTTAGATTCCCGTTTTTACGGGAATGACAATTTCAACTGAAACCCCGAGAAATAATTTCGGGGAATTTATTATTATTAAGCAAATATACCCGAGCCTTAATATCCTTATCTTTGAAATTAGCAAAAAAGTGCGTGAGGGATTGAACGGCTTGTTTGAGCTCTCCCGATTTTTCTCGGGAAGCGAGCAGTGAAAGCCCGCCCCTTTTGGGGCACGCCATAATTATTAAACATGAAGAAACAAATTTTAGTTGCACCACTAAATTGGGGACTTGGACATGCTGCTAGATGCATTCCTATTATCAAAGCGTTGATCATGGAAGGCTTTATGCCCGTTATTGCGAGTGATGGGGTTGCTTTAACGCTACTTCAAAAAGAATTTCCTAACCTTCTGTCTATTGAATTGCCTTCTTATAATGTAACTTATGCTAAAAACGGTAAACATTTAAAAATAAAGCTCCTTAAAGATTCGCCAAAGCTTTTAAAGGCTATTAATGCGGAGAAACAAGCGGTTAAATCTATTTTAGAACATCATGATATTGCTGGTATAATTTCGGATAACCGATTGGGTGTGCGAAGTAAAAAAGTACCGTCTGTATTTATAACGCATCAATTACATGTTTTGAGTGGCAGCACCACTTGGCTAAGCACCAAAATACATCAAAACATTATCAAAAAATTTGATGCATGTTGGGTTCCTGATATGGAAGGAGCGATTAATTTAAGTGGAAAATTAGGTCATGCTACATCTATTGAGATTCCTACAAAATATATTGGCCCGCTAAGTCGATTTACTAAAACCGATTCTGAAATTAAAAACGATTTAATGGTTCTAATTTCAGGTCCCGAACCACAACGGACTTTTCTTGAAGAAACCCTATTACGAGAATTAAAGGACTATACCGGAAAAGTGATTTTTGTAAAGGGCATCATGGAAAACGAGCAAACTATTCAGGTTAATGAACATATGTCTGTTTATAATTTTATGACCTCTAGTTTATTAGAAAAATCAATAAACGAAAGTACTTTAATAATCTCGAGATCTGGCTACACCACGGTTATGGACTTAGCTAAACTTAATAAAAAAGCTTTTTTTATACCAACGCCAGGGCAATTTGAACAGGAATATTTGGCTAAAAGATTGTCTAAAAAGAATTTAGTACCCAGTTGTAAACAAGATGATTTTACATTAAAAAAATTAGATGAAATTCCAGCTTATAATGGTTTAAAATCGTTTGATTTTGAAGTAGATTACAAAGACTTATTTAGCCTTTTCTAAGGTAAATGAAAATTCGCTACCTACGTTAAGTTCGCTTTCCACATATATTCTTTCGTCATGAGCTTCAATAATATGTTTAACTATTGCTAAGCCTAAACCAGATCCGCCTTCTTTTCTAGAGCCACTTTTATCCACTCTAAAAAATCGCTCGAATATACGCGGTAAATATCTTTTTTCAATACCCTCTCCATTATCGGTCACTCTAACAATTACCTTATTTTTTATAAGGTTTTCTATGCTTACCTCGGTAGTCCCATTTTCGTTTCCGTATTTTATTGAATTTACAATTAAATTCACTAGTACCTGTTGTATACGCTCCTTATCGGCTTTAACCATTATAGGATTGGCGTAGTCGGTATCGAATATAAGCGTTATTCTTTTTTTGGCCGCTTTCATTTCTAGCATATCAAAAACATTTCTTACCAACTCCACTATATTGAACACTTCTAAATTTAAACTTAGATCGCCAACTTCTAATTTGGTTATCATGTCTAAATCCTTAACAATATAACCGAGTCTTTCTATGCCTTTGCTTGCTCTTTCTAAATATTTTTCTCTAATATTTTTGTCGTTCATTGCTCCATCTAACAAGGTTAGAATATACCCTTGAACGGTAAATAATGGTGTTTTTAATTCATGTGAAATATTGCCCAAAAACTCTTTTCTATATTCTTCTCTAACTTTAAGGGTTTCTATTTCAATTTTTTTGTCGCGAGCAAATTTATCTATCTCTTGGGTTAATGTTTGCATATCTGTAGTAATAGGCCCCTTTCTTAAATTTGCCGATTCTAAAAGTGTTAAATCGTCATAAATCTTTTTAACACGTTTATATATAAAACGTTCTACGCTGAATTGAATAATTAGAAACGAGAACACAAATACACTAGCTGAAAGGCCTAGTACTTGAAACCATTTAAAGACATAGAAATAGTATAAAAAAACACTCATTAAGAGCGTTATATATAAAGTTATATAAAGCGATGTTTTTATCGCAAATCGATATGGTCTTTTAAATTTTGCTTGCATTAATCTACAAACTTATAGCCTACACCTTTTATAGTTTTAAAGCTTTTATCTCCTAATTTTTCACGCAGTTTACGAATATGAACATCAATCGTTCTGCCTCCAACAACGACTTCATTACCCCAAACCGAATCAAGAATTTCATCTCTTTTAAAAACTTTCCCCGGTTTAGATGCCAGTAAAGATAGCAATTCAAATTCTTTTCTAGGTAAAACAAGTTCTTTCCCTTTTGAGATAATCTTGTATTCGTCTCTATTTATTACTAAACTTCCAACTTTAAGGGTGTCGGCAACATCCTCTTCTTTAAAACGTCTTAATAAGGCTTTGACTTTACTCACTAAAACTTTTGGTTTTATGGGCTTGGTAATGTAGTCATCTGCTCCGGCATCAAAACCTGCGACCTGAGAATAATCCTCTCCTCTAGCGGTTAAAAAAGTAACTATGGTATTTTCTAAATCAGGGTTTTTTCTAATAATTTCGCAAGCTTCTATACCATCCATTTCAGGCATCATAACATCTAAAATGATTAAATGTGGTAGTTCCTTTTTTGCTTTTTTAACACCTTCTTGTCCATTTTCAGCAGTAATTACCTGATAGCCTTCATTTGATAAATTGTATCCAACTATTTCTAAAATATCTGGTTCGTCATCAACTAATAGTATCTTAATATCCTTCTTTTTCATTATTACTTACTTGTTTGTTGAAGTAAATATAAAGCTTATAACATGATTTTATGAAAATTCTAAAATTAATAACATTAAGGTAACAATCAACTTACAGTAATTTAATCTTTCGACCAACAACTATAATCTTTAACACTTTTTTGGCATCACTTTTGCGCTAATTTATTACCTTTATAAAACTGACACGACGTATGAAAAGAAACTACTTTTTATCTTTATTAATAGTTTTAGCATTTTTTACCACTCCATATAGTGATGCTCAAAATAATGCTAATAACACACCTATTGAAAAAAACATAGAAGGCTTATCTGTATATCCGAACCCTGTTAGTGATGGAAAAACCTATGTTTACATTACATCAAAACTCCGTTTAAATAAGAAAGTTGAATTTTATAATGTTTTAGGAAAACAATTGTTTTCTACTTATATAACCGGTAAAGAATTAAATATTTCAAACTTGAGCAAAGGTGTATATATTTTGAAAATTACTGAAAACAATATTAGTGAAATAAGAAAATTGGTTATAAAATAACTATAAAATCATATTGCATTTAAAAAGTGTTGTCTAGTAGCAACGCTTTTTTATTTTATATACTTTTGTTTCTTTATAAAAGTATGATTGATTCCAACGCCATTTTTAATATTAAAAATCAGACTGAATTTGAGAACTTAGCACTGCAAGTTTTTAAGTTTCAATTTGAAAACAATAGGGTGTATCGGTCTTTTTGCGATTTATTGTATAAACATCCAAGCGATGTAAAAACCTTAAAAGACATTCCTTTTTTACCCATTCAATTCTTTAAAACGAAGGCTGTTTTAAGTTCCAAAGAACCAATTAAAACAACCTTTACAAGTTCTGGAACCACAGGAAGTTCAACGAGTAAACACCATGTAACGGATTTAGAAATTTACACTCAAAGTTTTACAAAGGGGTTTCAGCAGTTTTATGGAAATATTGAAGATTATGTTATTTTAGGATTACTCCCTTCTTATTTAGAACGCGAGGGTTCATCCTTAATTTACATGGTAGATGCCATGATTAAAATCTCTAAGCATGATGAAAGTGGTTTTTATTTGAATACTATTTCAGCATTAAAAGACACCTTAATTAAATTGGATTCTGAAGAAAAAAAAGTTTTGTTAATCGGCGTATCTTTTGCTTTATTAAATTTAGTTGAAACTTATAAATTCAACCTAAACAATACAATAATCATGGAAACTGGAGGCATGAAGGGCCGAAGAAAAGAAATGATTAGAGCCGAGCTTCATAAAACATTAAAAGACGGATTTGGAGTTGACAACATACATAGCGAATATGGCATGACCGAACTTTTAAGTCAAGCCTACTCTAAAGGGCAAGGTGTTTTTAACTGTCCGCCATGGATGAAAATTTTAACACGTGATACTGAAGATGCGCTTAGCATTCAAAACTACGGTAAAGCTGGAGGTATTAATGTTATTGATTTAGCCAACATTAATTCTTGCGCTTTTATTGCTACGCAAGATTTAGGCAGAGTTAATGCTGATGGTTCCTTTGAAGTGATTGGTCGTTTTGATAATTCTGATATTCGCGGGTGTAACCTTATGGTGCTTTAACTGTAAGTTCTAGCTTATTTTTAGACTCATTATAAAATACATGTTATGAAAAGTCTAATACTCTTTGTTTTTCTTGTTTTCAATTCAACTTTTGCACAAAATATTGACTACAATACAAAAAAAGGATTTGCTGCAAATGGCTACGACGTTGTTGCCTATTTTAAAAATAAAGCCATTGAAGGGAATAAAGCATTTATTACCACACATGATGGTGTGAACTATAAATTTTCTTCGAAAGAAAACCTTGAAAAATTTAACAAGAACCCAGAAAAATATTTGCCGCAGTATGGTGGTTATTGTGCTTATGCTGTAGCTGAGAAAAGCAATAAAGGATCTATTAACCCTAAAACATTTCAAGTTAAAGATGGCAAGCTGTATCTCTTTTATAATGCTTGGGGAACAAATACGCTTGAATTATGGAACAACCAAAACGCTACTTACCTTAAAAAGAAAGCAGACAAAAACTGGGAATCTATAAAATATAAAAAATAACGTATCCTTTTGTAAGGTATTCTAAAATATTACGACAAAACCTTAAACTAAGAAAAAGAAAAATTAGTTTTTAGTTGGTTGGTTAAATGTAAAGCCTGAGTTCTTACTCAGGCTTTACTATTTTCTAAACTACCTGTAATACAAAATAGTTCTTTTTACCACGCTGTAAAAGCACAAACTTACTGTTTATTAAATCTTTAGAAGTAATTCTATAATCGTCTTTTACTTTTTCTTTATTTACAGCAATTGAGTTTTCTTTTAATGCGCGCCTTGCTTCTCCATTAGATTTTAAAAACCCTCCTTTTTCCGCTAAAGCAGCAATAATATCTAATCCGTTTTCAATATCAGATTGTGCAATTTGGGTTTGTGGTACACCATCAAAAACATCTAAAAAGGTTTGTTCATTTAATTGTTTTAAATCTTCACTTGTAGATTTCCCAAAAAGAATACTACTCGCTTTTAAAGCATTCTCTAAATCGTCTTTAGAATGTACCATTGTTGTGATTTCTTCTGCTAAACGCTTTTGTAACACTCTTAAATGCGGCGCTTCTTGATGCTCATTGATTAAAGCATTTATGTCGCCTTCCTTTAAAAAAGTAAAAATCTTAATATACTTTTCAGCATCTTCATCACTAGAATTTAACCAATATTGGTAGAATTTATATGGCGACGTTCTGTTGGCATCCAACCAAACGTTTCCGCCTTCAGACTTCCCGAATTTAGAACCATCAGATTTTGTAATTAAAGGACAGGTAATAGCATAGCCTTTTCCTCCAGAAATTCTTCTAATTAATTCAGTTCCTGTTGTAATATTTCCCCATTGGTCACTCCCTCCCATTTGTATAGAACAATCATTTGTTTTATATAAATGAAGAAAATCATAACCTTGTACAAGCTGGTATGTAAATTCTGTAAAACTCATCCCTTCAGAAGCATCCGATGAAATTCTATTTTTCACAGAATCTTTAGCCATCATATAATTTACGGTAATATGTTTCCCAACATCGCGAATAAATCCAAGAAACGAAAAGTCTTTCATCCAATCGTAATTATTCACTAAAACTGCAGCGTTTTCAACATCACTTTCAAAATCTAAAAAATGTGCTAATTGCCCTTTTATAGCATC
This sequence comes from Algibacter agarivorans, assembly GCF_039543245.1. NCBI lineage: Bacteria > Pseudomonadati > Bacteroidota > Flavobacteriia > Flavobacteriales > Flavobacteriaceae > Algibacter > Algibacter agarivorans. The sequence goes on along the minus strand of NZ_BAABJJ010000027.1, from coordinate 46,837 downwards.
TTGATTATGGCGCAATGTATTTTCATCTAACAAATTACGCTCATTAGATTTTCCTGACGGATCGCCAATCATACCTGTTGCCCCACCAACCAACGCCACAGGCCTATGTCCACAACGCTGATAATGTGCCAATAACATAATAGGCACCAAATTACCAATGTGTAAAGAATCTGCGGTAGGGTCAAACCCTACATAAGCACTACGCATGCTTTCCATTAAATGTTCTTCAGCTCCTGGCATTATGGTATGTATCATGCCTCTCCAAGTTAATTCTTCAACAAAATTCTTTATCATGCTTCTTCTATTTTACAAAACTATGGCAAATATAAAAATCAATGTAGAATTAGTTATGGTTTCTGTGTAATTCTTTGGATAAAAGACGGAAGACCGATGACAAATGACGGATAGCAAAGTTGAAACGAAATTAATTTTTCACCTAAAGACGCATAGTTATTACTGAATACTGAGACTTAATACTAACACTGATGTTTTGACTGTTTACTGCTAACTGAATACTGTGACTGAAAACTATTTTTTTCCTTCTAATTATTTTAAATATTCATTACTTTCGTTGTATGATTTTAGTAACAGGAGGCACGGGTTTAGTAGGCGCACATTTACTTTTTAAGCTTGTAAATAGCCATGAAAAAGTAAAAGCTATTTACAGGAACGAACGTAAACTGAGCAACGTAAAAAACGTGTTTTCTTGTTATACCGATGATTATGAATCTCTTTTTAATGCTGTGGAATGGATTCAAGCAGATATTTTAGATATCCCTGCCCTTTCTGAAGCTTTCACCGGTATTTCTCGTATTTACCATTGTGCTGCTTTTGTGTCTTTTGAGCCTGATAAATACCAGCTTTTACGACGAACAAATATTGAAGGCACTGCTAATATTGTAAATCTATGTCTTTCTAATACTGTTGAAAAACTTTGCTACGTGAGTTCTATCGCCACATTAGGACATGAGCTAAATAACAAGTCCATTACTGAAGATACAAACTGGAATCCTGAAGAAGACAATAATGCTTATGCTATAACAAAGTATGGCGCCGAAATGGAAGTTTGGCGTGCTACACAAGAAGGTTTAGATGTCGTAATTGTAAATCCTGGAGTTATTTTAGGTGCTGGTATTTGGCGTTATGGTTCAGGAAGTTTATTTCAAAAAGCACACAAGGGTTTAAAATATTACACTTCTGGAACGGTTGCTCTTATCGCTGTTGACGATGTGGTATCTATTATGATTGAATTAATGAATAGCCCTATTACAAATGAACGTTTTGTATTAGTTGCTGAAGATTGGAGCTATAAAGATTTTTTACAGGCTTTGGCAAAATCTGTAGATGTGATACCTCCAAAAAAATTAGCAGGTCCTTGGTTATTAAATTTAGTTTGGAAATTAGATTGGTTAAAACACAAATTAACAGGTAAAAGACGCCAAATAACTAAACACTTGGCAAAATCATTAGTTACTGAAACCAATCATAATAGTGATAAAATAAAAACAGCTTTAAATTACAAATTCAAAGCTGTTGATAAAACTATTGATGCTATTGGAACTCTTTATCTGAAATAGGTTTAATCAAACCTTTCTTTTGTTCAATCTTCTTTTCTAATAATCTTTCAGTTAAAGAATCATCTATTCCTATATCTTTTAGAGCATCTTCTATTTCAATTAAATTAATAGAATCTTTTATTGTTACTGTTTTTAAAGTGTCTTTTACTTTTTTAATAGATTTAAGCGAATCTTCTTCCCGCTTTGTCTGTTCTTTCCATTCTTTAGCTTCTAAATCCTTAAACTTTACTTTAAGACCCTCTAAACTATCGTTAACTTTTTCATAAATCGCTTCGTAATCTTTTATATGGAATGCATAATAATTATTACTTAAAGCAAACTGTAAACTATCAATATTATGTTTTTCAAATACATAAGCATCCAAATTAACACCATTATCTTTCATTATTTTTTTATTATCAGAATTTGCAGAAGCTATAATTTTAGAGTCGATTAAAATATCCACCATTTTATCCTTCGAAATTAAATTCTTAGGTTTTTCTGGAGCCTTTACCCTATTGCAAGCAGTGGCCATTAAAATAACACCTAAACAAATTATGAATCTTTTTAAAATCATCTATTAAAAGTTAATCGTTTGGCTGATTTCACATTATTGAACTTAGCATTTTGATACACTAAATTACCATTTAAAAAAGTATGGGTAATTCTAGACTTAAAGGTTGTGCCCTCAAAAGGCGACCATCCACATTTATACAGAATATTATCTTTATTTACAGTCCACGGGTTATTCAAATCCACCAAAACTAAATCGGCAAAATAGCCTTCTTTGATATATCCGCGTCTTTCAACCTGAAATAATATAGCTGGATTATGGCACATTTTTTCAACTACTTTTTCTAGAGATATCTTTCCTTTATGATACATTTCCAGCATAGCAGGCAAAGCGTGTTGCACTAACGGCCCTCCTGAAGGCGCACTAGTATAAACGTTTTTCTTCTCTTCTAAAGTATGTGGCGCATGGTCTGTAGCAATAACATCAATTCTATCATCTAATAAAGCTTCCCATAATTGAGCTCTATCTGCTTTTGTTTTTACTGCAGGATTCCATTTTATAAATGTGCCTTTTTTATCATAATCTTCATCGGAAAACCATAAATGATGTACACACACTTCAGCTGTAATTTTTTTATCTTTTAAAGGGATTTTATTTGTAAATAAATTTGTTTCCTTTCCCGTTGACAGATGAAAAACATGCAATCTCGCACCTGTTTTTTTGGCTAATTCAATGGCTTTTGAAGATGACAAATAGCAAGCTTCCTCACTTCGTATAATTGGATGATATTTAACGGGGATATCATCCCCAAACTCTTCATAATGTTTTTTAAAGTTTTCTTTTATGGTACCCTCATCTTCACAGTGTACCGAAATCAGCATATTGGTGCTTTCGAAAATTTTCTCTAAAACCTTAGGATCATCTACCAACATATTACCTGTTGAAGACCCCAAAAACAATTTTAAGCCAGCAACTTGATTGACATCTAATTTTAAAATCTCATCTAAATTATCATTAGTTCCGCCAAACATAAATGAATAATTGGCCGATGACGTTTTTGCAGCAATCTCAAATTTTTCTTCTAACTTTTCTATCGTGGTTGTTTGCGGATTGGTATTTGGCATTTCGATAAACGACGTAATTCCGCCAGCAATAGCCGCCTTAGATTCGGTTTCAATATTTGCCTTATCCGTTAACCCAGGTTCCCTAAAATGCACTTGGTCATCAATAGCTCCTGGTAGCAAATATTTCCCTTCAGCATCAAAAACCAAAACATCGGCAGATTTTGCACTTATGGAAGCTCCTATTTCTTTTATATATTCGCCTTCAATTAATATATCTCCGCTAAAAACAGTTCCTTCATTTACTATTTTCGCGTTTTTTATAAGTGTTGTTTTCTTCATATAACTTTCTACTTTTTAAATAAACTCTTGAACTTCATAGAAATGACTCCAAAAATAGCCTCAGAAATAATCCCTGTATTCAATTTAGATTCACCTCGGGTTCTATCAGTAAATATAACAGGGACCTCAACAATTTTAAATTTCTTTAAATAGGTTTTAAACTTCATTTCAATTTGAAATGCGTAACCTATAAATTTAACAGCATTTAAATCTATAGATTCTAACACTTTCCTTTTATAACAAACAAAACCAGCAGTGGTATCATGAATTTTCATCCCCGTTATTAAACGCACATATTTTGAAGCGCCATAAGACATCAATACCCTTGCCATTGGCCAATTAACCACATTAACACCCGTTTTATACCTTGAGCCTATTGCCATATCTGCACCACCAATATGGCATGCATTGTACAGTTTGATCAAATCTTTTGGATTATGTGAAAAATCGGCATCCATTTCAAAAATGTAATTGTATTTTTTTTCTAAACTCCATTTAAACCCATGAATATATGCTGTGCCTAAACCAGATTTTTCTTGTCGTACTTCTAAAAACAATCGATTAGGAAAATCATTCTGAAGTTCTTTTACTTTTAAAGCCGTTAAATCCGGTGAATTATCATCTACAACAAGAATATGAATAGCATCTGACTCGGAAAACACGGCTCTAATAATAGCTTCAATGTTTTCTATTTCATTATATGTTGGAATAATTACAACTGTTTCCTGCATATTTCCTATAAATAAAACTTCTTAATAGTTTTTAGCAAATGTACATTAATAAGCGTTTATTTATTTTAAATATTTCTTAATAATATAGCCCTATATTAAAAATTATAATAATTTTATGCCATGCTTCGTAACATCATTTCAAACGAAATATTCACTATCTTAATTATCATTGGCTTAGTCATTGTAGCTATTGCTAAATTAACAGCCCCTAAGCGTTTTGATGATTTTATAATTGTTTTAGGAAACACTAGATACCTTAAAATTTATTCTAAAGACCAGAAATTTTTCGACAGGTTTGATGGTTTGTTGTTCAGCAATTTAATTCTTTCCTTAACGGTATTCTGCTTTATTATTTATCGGCACATAACCGAATCTAATCAAACTACAATGAATACTATGTTTAAATTAGCTTTTGGAATTGGTGTTTTCATCCTTATAAAAGTGCTTTTTGAGCGCTTAATTGGAAGCCTTTTTGAAATTGACAAGATTATAGACCAATACCTCTTTCAAAAAACAAGTTATAAAAATTTTTTAGGCATTTTGTTATTGCCAATAAATGCCTTATTGCTGTTTAGTTTTCAGCCCACATTACCAATAATTTATGGCATGATTATTTTATTGATAATTGTAAATATAATCGGTCTAAATAGTTCATTTAAAACTCACCAAAGTTTAATAAAAAACAACTTATTTTATTTTATTTTGTATCTTTGCGCTCTTGAAATCGCACCCTATATTATTTTATATAAGGTGTTTGTTACCAAATAACAACAAACTACTTGCGCTTATGAAAGTGAAAACCATTTTAGTATCTCAGCCAGAACCTAAAATTGAAAACTCGCCTTACTTCGATTTACAGGAGAAACAACGCGTAAAAATAGATTTCAGACCTTTTATTCATGTTGAAGGTGTTTCTGCTAAAGAAATTAGACATCAAAAAATTGATCTAAATAATTACACGGCTATTATTTTAACAAGTAGAAATGCTGTGGATCACTTTTTTAGAATTGCTGAAGAAATGCGTTTTAAAGTTCCAGACTCTATGAAATATTTTTGTCAGTCTGAAGCTGTGGCCTATTATCTTCAAAAATATGTCGTGTACAGAAAGCGTAAAATTTATGTTGGAAAACGTACGTTTGCTGAGCTTTCGCCATTAATAAAGAAATATAAAGACGAAAAATTCCTGTTACCAAATACCGATAAAGTAAAGCCTGCCGTTCCTGAAACTTTGGACGCTTTAGGTGTAAATTGGAAACAAGCTACATTTTACAAAACGGTGGTTAGCGATTTATCTGATTTAGCAAATGTATCGTATGATGTCTTGGTGTTTTTCAGTCCTTCTGGAATAGAATCTTTATTTCAAAACTTTCCGGATTTTAAACAAAACGAAACGCGAATTGCTGTTTTTGGAAATACAACCATTAAAGCCGTTGAAGAAAAGGGCTTACGTGTAGATATTGCTGCACCAACACCTGAAACACCTTCGATGACCATGGCATTACAAAAATATATTGAAAAGGCTAATAAAGGAAAATAAAGCTTTTATCACTCGCTTTCAGAGACGAACTCAAATAAATAGCTAGTGGTTGAACGTAGTAGAACGGTTCAATTTCTAATAAAAAAAAATGTGCTTCCAAAAAAAGAAGCACATTTTTTTTTATAATATTGGTTTAAATTAGAATTTATAACTCAATCCAAATGTATAATAGGTTTGCAAATCATTATCAACATCATCAAACGAAGTTGCTGTAGCTGGAGTTTGCGCTAAAGCATAGTTTAAAGCCTCCTGTTTGTTGCTCCTTAAACCAAAATCAAAGCCAACACCAATCATTTTCCATAAGGTATAGCCAAATGAATTGGTCCACGTAAAGTTTGATAAGTCTCCACTTTTATAACTTTGGAATGTAGAGAAGTTTGTTTTAAAGTTTATAGCTCCAATTTGTCTTGTATAATCTGCAACTATTTTAGCCCCTAAAGATGAATCAAATACGGCATCGTTATCAGCAAAAACAAAGTTGTAGTTTAATGGGTGCACCACTACAATTAAATTTTCAATAGGTGTCCAAGTAGCACCAATCCCTAAATCTAAATATCCAGGATCATTAAAGTTGTCTAATAATGTTGTTCTGTATTCCATTAATCCAGAAACGGCTATTGTTTTAGCAATATTTCTACCGTATAAAGATGAAACATTAAAGACATCCGTAGTTGGGCTAAAACCATCATCAGCATCTGTACCATTATCTTTATCATCTAGTTTTACCCAGTTTAAGTTTGTGGTTAAAGCGTTTCTCCAAAAGAATTTCTCCTGAATTAAATTAGCAAAAGCATTTACAGTTAACCCAATATTCCCAGAAGCATTATTAGGCTTGTCTTGAGAGTACCAGTTGCTAAAGTTAGATAAGCTACCACCAATAGTACCAAAAGCTCCTTTTTTCCATCCTGGAAGAGCATCAATTTTAGCTTGTAGTGCATCTGCTTCAGCTTGCGCTGCATCTGCTTCAGCTTGTTTTTCGGATTTCTGAGCTTGTAACTCTTCTTTAGTTTGCGCATTAACCGAAATCAATCCGATAAATAATGCTAATAGTAGTAATGTTTTTTTCATTTTGTATTTGTATTAAAATGCGTGCAAATATAAGTTAATTTTAAGTTCAATAAAACCACTCTAACTATTAAAGCGATTGTCAATTAGACCCTTTTTTATAATAAGGTCACATTAAAAATAACAAGATTATTTGTTTTTATAAAGCGGCACAGAAGAGCAAGCCTCACCATACATAATGGATTTTACAATAGGTTTAAGCTTATTAGAAAGCATGATATAAGCATTTTGAGGCACAGGTTTGTTGGAACACCCTTTTATAATAATGGGTTTATCTTTGAAGTCCGAAACATCAAGGTTATTTATAATGTCTTGGTAAATTGAAGTCTCTAGATTATCAAGCGTGCCAATAACAATTTTTTTGGCATAGGTTTCTAGTTGAATACTTAATAGCATATAAGCCCAACCAGGAATAATAGCATCACTACTACAAGTTAGTGCGATGTAGTAGTCTTGATATTGACTCCAATCGAACGCTGCTATTTGATTTCTAAAGTCTTTTTCACGAAGCACAAAACCTTCAAAAAGCCAATCTTTGATATCAAAAAGCACACGTGTTCCTTTTGGATAATAATCCTCAAGGTCAATGGTTATTAATTTACTATTCGCTACGCGATTTATGATGTCGTCTTTCAAAAAGCTATGTTATTAAGTTGCGTTTACTGTAAGCTAATTAAAGCATACCCAATTCCAACTTTGCCTCTTCACTCATTAATTCTTGTGTCCAAGGTGGATCAAACGTAATTTCAACTTCCGCACTTTTTACAGCATTAAGCGATTTTACTTTTTCTTCAACTTCTAAAGGCAACGTTTCTGCAACCGGGCAGTTTGGAGTTGTAAGGGTCATTAAGATTTTTACATCATAATCTTCGTTTACAAATACATCATAAATTAATCCTAATTCGTATATATCCACAGGTATTTCTGGATCGTAAATCGATTTAAGTACGTTTACTATTTTTTCGCCTAATTCGGCAGTATCTATTGTTGTATCGCTCATTTTAATTCAATTGTGTTTGGTATGCAATAGCATACATTTTTAATTGCTTCACCATACTTACCAGTCCGTTAGCTCGTGTTGGTGACAAATGCTCTTTAAGTCCAATTTTATCAATAAAATCAGTATCTGCATTAATGATGTCTTTTGGATGCTGATTAGAAAATACACGTATTAATATAGCAATAATACCTTTAGTGATTATGGCATCACTATCTGCGGTAAAGCTTATTTTATCGTCATTCATTTCGGCATGTACCCAAACTTTACTTTGGCAACCTTTTATAATGTTGCTATCTGTTTTGTATTGGTCGTCAATTAAGGGTAAATCTTTCCCTAAATCAATCATATATTGGTAACGTTCTTCCCAGTCTTCAAACATTGAGAATTCGTCTATTATTTCGTTTTGAATGTCTTCAATACTCATTCTTAAAAATTTTATGTAAAAATACAACATCAAATGTTGCTATTCAATGTTTTCTGAAATTGATAGTATTTCTTTAACAAGATTTGCTATTTCTTTTGGTGGGTTTCCATGGTCAAAAGGTTGAGTTTGATAAGTTTTACCATTATCAGTTATTTTTAATCGTGCAATAGCTGCGCCATCATATTGAAATGCTTTACTTGGAGCTTCAAGCTTAGGGATGGTTTTAATATTTATAGAACTAATGGCTTTTATAAGGGTTTTCCAGTTCTGTTCCCCTAAACCCTTAGCTTCTGGCGTGCCTGCTCTTTGTTCTAAGATTGTAATGCTTTTTTTGTTTATTGTAATTTGTTTGTAAAAGCCTCTTGATGAAACAGAATATTCAATAAGATAATTATTTTCTGGTTGTATGCTATAAATTGAATCTTTTGAAGCTTCAATTAAAATAGCATCACCATTATTTAAATTTATTTGATTGTTTTTTACCAAAAACATGTTAACATTAGATAAAGCTTTTAGTAAGTATTGTTCAACATCCATAACATTTTCACAATACATTTTTGTAGTTGCTAAATTGCTAATGAATATCGAGTTTTTTTCAATTGTATAGGTTCCAAAAAACCGATTACACCCACTAAAACCTGATACTTTATTCGTGTTTTGACCAAATGTTATGCTTAAATTACCAGGAAGATTTCTGTTAGTTTCTATTGATGAAATTGTATAGCTACCATAGAGTATTTCAGTTTGTTTTTCTTGTTCAGAATCACCACTCATAGTTGATGTTTCATTTTGACATTTACAAGATTGTAGAACAAACACCGTGAGCAATAGTATTAAAAGCTTCATGAATATTATTTTAAAATTTGAAAAAATAATATACAAAAAAGACACCAAAGTTGGTGTCTTTTAAATAGTTTACAAACAATTATCGGTTTAGTCTACAAAGCTGTACCTATAACCACCAATGGCAAATAAAGCACTTGCTCTGTCTTTTTGGCCATTAGTAAACATGTACATACAATCATCGTAAACATAATCCATATAATTCATGGTCATATCGGTTGAGTTGCAATTAACAGTAGGATAAGCAGGACAGCCATAATTTGGTCCATCCGATGATGGTGTATCCGACACAAAATCATCGTCAGAGCACCCACCATCTCCCCATATATGTCTTAGGTTTAACCAATGTCCAATTTCGTGTGTGACCGTTCTTCCATGCCCATAATTGCCACCTGTTTCTCCAAAATAATCGGGACCAATAACGACACCATCTGTCACCTCTGGACCACCAGGAAATTGCGCATAACCTAATATGCCACGACCAATTTCACAAACCCAAATATTCAAATAAGTTGATGTGTCAGTAGCATCAATACCACCTTGACTGGAAAATTTCATAGCGTCTCTCGTTCCCCAATTTTTTTTCTTTGAAGAGACCCTATTTACAATATGTTTGGTGAATTTAATATCAAAATCCGCATCCACACCGGTAAATATTTTGAGATCATCAGGTTTATTAAGATTTCTATTATCAAAGTCTATATTTAATATAGCTATTTGCGAATCTATCTGTGCATCTGTTACTTGACCAGGAGACTTTTCTATAATGTTGATTACAAGAGGAATAGTTAAAGTATAATCATTAATATTGTCTGGACACCCAGAATTATAAGAAGGGCCAATTTCGTTAGGGCATAAATCGGAAGAGTCTGGTGTACCATCACCATCCGTGTCAACTATCGGATCTGTTGTGCCACCGCCTGGACCTCCACCTGGTGTTCCAGTTGGTTTTTTACCTGCAATAAACTGTCTTGTAAAATATTCAATATCATACATTTTTTTTTCAAGACCAGGGTTTTCCTTTAATAACCGGTTAAGATTAACCATGGTATAACAAGACTTTATAGGGCTTTTTGTTGCTGTCAGTTTAGAGGTTTCATCTACATCGGCATTAGTGTAAACATAAAAATCACTCATATCAATCTTGGATTGCTCCGAAGTAATGTCATTTTCATTATTGCTACACGATGTTAAAATAAAAGATAGGGCAGCAAATGCCAGTATTAATTTTTTCATGTGCTATTAATTAGAAAGTTAGAATCTATTAAAGATAGGTTTTTTTAAGAAAAGATTAATACTAATCGTGCGAAGACATGAATTCCTAGATAAAATGCACAATCTAAATATAATGGACAGTAGATATTTTGTTTTAGAAGTGTTTCAAACTGATTTAAGAAAGCATCAGTTTTGCCTTTTTAACACCAGCCATCAAAATATCTATTTCTTGCTTAGTATTATAAAACGCAAAAGAGGCCCTTACCGTTCCTGGAATTTTAAAGTAATCCATAATAGGTTGAGCACAGTGGTGACCAGTACGAACAGCAATACCTAATTTGTCTAAAATAGTACCCACATCATAAGGATGAATACCTTCCAAATTAAAAGAAATAACCGAAGTTTTATTTTTGGAAGTTCCGTAGATTTTCAAACTATCTATTTCTAAAAGTTTTTCTGTAGCATATTCTAATAATTCATGCTCATATTTAGCTATGTTTTCAAAACCTACACGATTCATATAATCTATGGCCGTTCCAAAAGCAATACCGCCACAAATATTTGGGGTACCCGCTTCAAATTTATGAGGCAAATCGGCATAAGTAGTTTTTTCGAATGTGACTTCGGCAATCATTTCGCCACCACCTTGATATGGCGGTAATTTTTTCAACCATTCCTCTTTACCATAAAGCATACCAACGCCTGTTGGCCCACACATTTTATGAGCGGAAGCAACGTAAAAATCGACATCAAGTTTTTGAACATCTGGTTTTATATGTGGCGTTGATTGTGCACCGTCAATTAAAACTGCTGCGCCAATTTTGTGTGCTTCTTCAATAATATATTCTATAGGGTTGATGGTACCTAAAGCGTTTGATATATGATTTACAAATACTAATTTGGTGTTTTCAGACAGCAACTCATCGAACTCAGACATGACCAACTCCCCTTCTTGATTCATTGGAATGACTTTTAAAGTTGCCCCTATACGCTCACATAACATTTGCCATGGCACAATATTACTATGGTGTTCTAAAGCAGACACAATAATCTCATCGCCTTTTTTTAATAGTGATGAAAAACCGTTTGCCACTAAATTAATACTGTGAGTTGCTCCTGAGGTAAAAATGATTTCATGAGAAAACTTGGCATTAAAATGTGCTTGTATTTTATATCGGGCTTGTTCGTATAAATCGGTAGCTTCTTGACTTAACGTATGTACACCACGATGAATATTGGCGTTGTAATTTGAGTAATAGTCTACAATAGCATCAATAACCTGTTGTGGGGTTTGAGATGTTGCTGCATTATCAAAATACACTAAGGGTTTACCATTTACTTTACGAAAAAGAATGGGAAAGTCTTTTCTAATGTCTTCTACGTTGAACATAGCTGGATGTTTAGCCCCGATTGAGGCATTTGTTGGAGCTCCTCAAAGAGAGCGACTGCCGAAAGCGGGATTAGCTTCTAATAATTAATAATTTTAGTTATCATCATGAGATTCCCTTCTTCAAGGGAATGACAAATCTATAAATCAAACCCAATATTAACCCCTAATTTGTTTGCGATAATTTTAGTGATTCGTTGTTTAATTTCTGGAATTTTAACCGAACTTAACACGTTATTACTAAATGCATACATTAAAAGTGCCTTGGCTTCTTTTTCTGGAATACCACGCGATTGCATATAAAACAAAGCACTTTCATCTAGTTGCCCAATAGTACAACCATGTGAACACTTTACATCATCAGCAAAAATTTCTAATTGCGGTTTGGTATTTATTGTAGCTTTATCGCTTATTAAAATATTGTTATTGGCTTGAAACGCATTGGTTTTTTGAGCCTCTTTTTCGACAATTATCTTTCCGTTAAAAACACCTGTTGAATTCTCGCCAAAAATGCCTTTATAATCTTGATGACTTTCACAATTTGGCTCAATATGATGTACTAACGTGTTGTGGTCTACATGTTGTTTGTCGCCAATAATAGTCACACCTTTTAAAATAGAATCTATACGTTCGCCTTCTTGATAAAAGTTTAAATTGTTGCGAATTAGCTTACCACCAAATGCAAAAGTATGCACTGAGGCAACGCTTTCTCGTTTTTGTTTGATGAACGTATTGTCTATTAACGACGCATTAGAATTATCATTCTGAACTTTATAATAATCTATAATAGCACGTTTATTTGCAAAAATTTCGGTAACGCTATTGGTTAAAACTGGATTATCCGTTAAACTTTGGTGACGCTCTATAATTTGCACATGAGAATTCTCCCCAACTACAATTAAATTACGTGGCTGTAACATTGTAGCCGATTCATTTCCAGTTGATAAATGAATAATTTGAATCGGTTTCTGTACTAGTTTATTCTTTGGAATTTGAATGTAAGCTCCCTCATTTGAAAATGCCGTATTTAAAGACGGCAAACTGTCTTTTGTAGCGGCTTTATTGAAATAATTTTCAATAATTAAACGGTATTTTGGTTTTGATAATGCTGCAGACATTAAACAGACATCCAACCCGTCATGTGTTGTTTGGGATAAGTGTGATGAATATTTTCCATCGATAAACACAATTTTATACGTATCTATATCGTGGATAAAATATTTTTTTACATCTCTATATTCTAGGGCGTTTTCCTGTTTAGGGAACACACTATAATCTTCTTTTAAGATTTTATTTAACGACGTATATTTCCAAGCTTCCTCTTTTTTAGAAGGAAACCCCTTTTCTTCAAATATTTTTATAGCATCGTTCCTAACATCGTGTACATAAGTATCTACATCTGCTTGATTTTCAAACACTAGAAAGGATGATAATAATTTGTCTTTTAAATCCATGTTGTTCAGTTGTTAGTCGTTAGTTATTAGTCCTTAGTTGCGTACTGCAAACTGCGACTGAATACTGCGACTATTTTACGCGTTCACTTCTTCTTTAATCCAATCGTATCCTTTTTCTTCAAGCTCATGAGCTAGTTCTTTTCCTCCAGATTTTACAATACGACCATTGTAAAGAACATGAACAAAGTCAGGAACAATATAGTCTAACAAACGTTGGTAATGTGTAATTACGACTACAGCATTATCCTTACTTTTAAGTTTGTTAACACCATTGGCTACAATACGCAGTGCGTCAATATCCAAACCTGAATCCGTTTCATCAAGTATAGCCAATTTTGGCTCAAGCATGGCCATTTGGAAAATCTCGTTTCGTTTTTTTTCACCACCAGAAAACCCTTCGTTTAATGAACGTGATAAAAATTTTCTATCAATCTCTAATAACTCAGATTTCTCACGAATGAGTTTAAGCATATCTTTAGCAGGCATATCATCTAAGCCTTTAGCTTTGCGAGTTTCGTTAATAGCGGTTTTAATGAAGTTGGTAACAGAAACCCCAGGGATTTCAACAGGATATTGAAATGATAAAAACACCCCTTTATGGGCACGCTCTTCAGCAGCCAATTCATCAATATCTTCACCTTCAAAGACAATGCTACCCTTGGTAACTTCGTACTCTTCTTTTCCAGCAATAACAGAAGCCAATGTGCTTTTTCCAGAACCGTTAGGCCCCATAATAGCATGCACTTCTCCTGGTTTCACTTCTAAATTAATGCCCCTTAAAATGGCTTTATCTTCAACACTTGCGTGTAAATCATCTATTTTTAACATACAATTAATTTCCTAGTTTCACTACGTTGTTATCTTCTTTGGATGCTGATTGAACATTTAGTATTTCAACAATTTCAACTTTATTTTCCCAAAGAATTTTGTCGTCTTTTTGGTTTGTAATTTTTCCTCGTATTTCAACTTGAACCATATCCGTAGGCTCCGTTTTATATTTTTCAGCAAGCTTATTCAATTCAAGCATTTTATCTGTGACTAAAACACCATAAATTTCAGCATGTGTTTGTAATACTGCAGCGTCACCATAATAAACAAACTCACCTTTTAGCAACGTGAGTCCATCACTTTGTTTTGCTGTTTTTTCAGAATCATCTGAAATAGTTGTTTCTTCTTTTTGATTTGATTTAGTATCATTTTTACAACTTACAAATGCTGAAATACATACTAATAGAATTAATACTTTCTTCATTTTTATTAATATTTTCGATTCAATTAATGAAACTCCTGCTCTTGCAGTAATGACAAAAAAATCACCCTACGCTTCCTTCCAAACTTATTTCCAATAATTTTTGAGCCTCGACAGCAAACTCCATAGGGAGCTTATTTAATACCTCTTTGCTAAAACCATTTACAATTAATGCGATGGCTTTTTCAGTATCTATCCCTCGTTGATTACAATAAAAAATTTGGTCTTCGCCTATTTTACTTGTAGTCGCTTCGTGTTCTATTTTTGCCGATTTATTTTTTGCTTCTATATAAGGAAATGTATGTGCGCCACATTCATTGCCCATTAACAAACTATCGCATTGCGAAAAGTTACGTGCATTTTCTGCTCTTGAGTTTATTTGAACTAAACCACGGTAACTATTTTGAGATTTCCCAGCGGAAATTCCTTTTGAAATAATAGTCGATTTGGTGTTTTTACCTAAGTGAATCATCTTAGTACCTGTATCCGCTTGCTGATAATTATTTGTTACTGCGATGGAGTAAAACTCACCAACAGAATTATCGCCTTTTAATATACAACTTGGGTATTTCCAAGTTACAGCAGAGCCAGTTTCAACCTGAGTCCAAGAGATTTTTGCGTTTTTTTCACATAAACCACGTTTTGTTACAAAATTGTAAACACCACCTTTACCTTCTGCATTTCCTGGATACCAGTTTTGTACTGTTGAATATTTTATTTCGGCATCATCTAAAGCAATAAGTTCTACAACGGCAGCGTGTAATTGGTTTTCATCACGACTTGGAGCCGTACAACCTTCTAAGTAACTCACGTAACTGCCTTCATCAGCAATTACTAAGGTTCTTTCGAACTGACCGGTTCCTGCCTGATTAATTCTAAAATATGTAGATAATTCCATTGGACAACGCACCCCTTTTGGAATATAACAGAAAGACCCATCACTAAATACGGCCGAGTTTAAAGCGGCATAGAAGTTGTCTTTTTGAGGAACAATGGTCCCTAAATATTTTTTTACAAGTTCTGGATGCTCTTTGATAGCTTCCGAAATACTCATAAATATTATACCCTTTTCACCTAAAGTTTTCTTGAATGTGGTGGCTACAGAAACAGAATCTACCACAACATCCATAGCTACATTAGCTAATTTTTTTTGTTCATCGATTGAGATACCGAGTTTAGCAAACGTTGCTAAAAGCTCAGGATCTACCTCATCTAAACTATCGTATTTAGGTTTGCTATTTGGTGCAGAGTAATAAGAAATACCTTGAAAATCTGGCTTTTTGTAATGTACGTTTGCCCATTCTGGCTCGGTCATTTCTTCCCAAACTTTAAAGGCTTCCAAACGCCATTCAGTCATCCATTCTGGTTCTTCCTTCCTTTTAGAAATTGCTCGAACAATATCTTCATTTAAACCATTAGGAAATGTATCTGATTCTATATCAGTATAAAAACCGTATTCGTATTCTTTAGTCTTCAGCTCTTCGCGTAAATCATCCTCGGTATATTTCGACATAATGCTTTCTAAATTTTAAAGTGAAAATGATTCGCCACAACCGCAAGTACGATTAGCGTTTGGATTATTAAACACAAAACCTGTTCCGTTTAAACCTCCTGAATATTCTAAAGTAGTTCCTATTAGGTATAAGAAGCTTTTTTTGTCAACTATGATTTTTACACCATTATCTTCAAAAACCTTATCATCTTCTTGATGCTCTTTATCAAATTTTAAATCATAAGATAATCCAGAGCAACCGCCACTTTTTACACCAACACGAACATAGTCTGTTGAGGCACTATAACCATCATCGGTCATAAGCTCAACCACTTTTTTCTTTGCTGTTTCAGAGACTTTTATCATATTAATTTTTTATTAGATTTAGTTATGAATTAATGCTTATTTTTATTAAGACAGTTTCTAAATAGAGTGCAAATATACAATATAAGTCATGGATTACCACATAACCTAACATTATATTAGCATATAGTTTTATAGGTTTTTCTTATTGGTTTATAAAGTGCTCCTTTAAAGATTGCTTTTAAAATTTAAGCTATCCTTTTTCTGTAGAGAAGCGAGGAGAATTTTTCGTTTTCTTTTTGGGAAACAGAAGTTATTGCACCATCATTTTCGAATTTAAAATAACTCTTGCAACATTTACATATTAGCTCTGGAGTATTAGCATTTGCATGACTCAAGCGAAAATAATTATGTCCATACGTGGAACAAAAAATATTGGATGTTATTCTTTTATTCATACATGAATAGTTTCAAGTAGTCAATTTAAATAAAATTATAAAAAGTTAGACGAAATTTATATTTTTTTCGATGAAATACATTGTTTTGCGTAGGATTACTCGTTTTAATTAAAACTATTTATAAACTCATAATCTGATAGCGATAATAAAAATAGCTTTAAATCTGCCTTATCTCTATCTGATAAACCAACACCACCTTGAGCAACCTTCTTCATTAAAGGATCTATGGTCGCAGAGGTTTTTAAGCCTTCGCTATAATGATTTATAACGTCTTCTAAAGTTGCAAATCTACCATCATGCATGTAAGGTGCTGTAAACTCTATATTTCTGAGTGATGGTGATTTAAACTTCCCATTATCGGCAGGGTCGCCAGTAACTGCGCCTAAACCTAAATCTGCAAATATTTCGTCTAAACCATTGTTATGAAAAATATTGTCTGTCCATAACGGGTTTTTATCACTACCATGACAATGAAAACAATCGCCTTTAGCTTCATCCATAAATATATTAAATCCATTTAATTCTTGCGGTGTTAATTCAATGTCACCTAAAAGGAACTTATCAAATTTTGAGTTTGAAGAAATTAAAGTACGTTCAAATTGTGCAATAGCTTTTGTGACTAAAGTCGAATCTATTTTTGAAGTTCCGAAAGCTTGTTCAAATAAAACCGGATATTCTGCGTGCTGTTGTAGTTTTTGCTCAACATCAACCCAAGAACTATTCATTTCAATAGGGTCGGAAACAGGAACAAAAGCCTGATGCTCTAGACTAAACGTATTGCCGTCCCAAAAGAATTTTTCATCATAATTCCATGCTAAATTAAAAAGCGGCATGGAGTTTCGAGTGCCTAAAATACCATCAATACCATCGCTAAATCTGTCTGAATCTGTAAATGCGTTTTCTGGAGCATGACAATCAGCACAAGATTGAGAGTTATCTGCTGACAAAATGGGGTCGAAAAATAATTTCTTTCCTAATGCAATCCCTTCAACGGTTTGTGGATTATCTATAGGAATTACTGGCGGAAGGATATTGTCTTTAAATAATTTCGGGATTCTAATCGGACTAGGCGTAGCAACATATTTATCTACACTTTCATTTGTGCAAGAAAAGTAAAGTGAAAGTATAACGATATATAAAGACCATTTTTTCAAAATAAATTATTGATTAACAGATTCTAAACTAAATACATTTTGCCCGTTTTCGAACATCATCACTTGGGCGTTAAAATTAGGCATCAGCGTATTGTTCAAAACATTCAAATCCCAAGTATTTGGGTTTTTAAACCATTCGGCAATATTCATTTCAATCTTAAAAGCCGTACTATTTGCAATGGTAATTGCACCTAAATTTACCTCAAAAAAAGTATCTTGAAATTCTTGGGGTGTTTTAGAGTTATCCACAGCTCTAATAGCATGATAGGCATACCCTATTTCGGCAGTTGTGTTGTCTATAAATTTACCTTCCAATTGCATGAAATGATACCCCCCACCGAGCATTTCAGGAACAATCCAGGAAGCAGAATTCAAATCAGCATAATTTCCATTATAATTATCATCGTTGTTAAAACCGAAAGCAAAGGACACCTTACTGTAAGCCCCCAGTGGGATTGTTATATTTGGAGCAAACGATAGATTGGTATTGTTGGTAACATCCACTAAATAGTATCCGGAAATCACAAATATTTCTCCTGTTGATTTTTTGAATGTTATGTTTGAAATGAGATACCTTAATTTAGAAATACTGAGTTGTTCGCCATTGGTGTTAGTGAATTTTATAATGTTAAAATCTGCATTTCCAACAGATGTCCCATCCCAATTATGACTAAAATTAAAAGCAACATTAGCTTGTGAAACTTTATCGTCATTATCTTCACTACAGGACAATATTGCAATTAAAGAAATTAGAAAAAAGGGGGTTATTCTTTTCATTTTTGCTAGCTATTTTATTTTGAACACCAATAAATCTGTAAAGCCTTTGTTTTCTGGAACATCCAAATTTGAGCTGTTAGATTCTCCAACAACAACTATTGTTTTATCATCTAGTTCGACAGCATCATAGGCAAAATCGATACCTGAACCGCCAATTGTTTTTTGCCATTTTAAATTACCATTGGTATCAATTTTTAAAACCCATGCATCATTCTGACCATTATTTTTTGATAAGTCCCCATCAGCACTTCGTGAACTTCCAGAAATGATAAAACTACCATCTTGAGTTTTTGAAATAGAACGCCCAACATCAAAACTACTGCCTCCATAGGTTTTCTCCCAAATAAGCTCGCCTGAAGGCGCTATTTTAATAGTCCACAGATCGGCAGCACCCTTATTGTTTGAAACATCTAAATCTTTACTTCTAGTATCTCCAACAATTATATAATTGCCATCGCTTGATTTTGAAATAGCATGAGCCTCATCAATTTGTGAACCTCCAAAAGATTTTTCCCAAAGTAAATTTCCTGTTTCAGATATTTTAACCACCCAGAAATCGTATGCGCCTTTACTTCCTTTAACATCAACATCATCACTATCTGATGACCCTATAATAATATAACCGTTATCTTCCGTTTGAATAACATCATAAGGTGTGTCTGTAAACGTGCCACCATAAAATTTACTCCATTGTTTCTCACCTAAAGCGTTAATTTTAACAACCCAATAATCGCCTCCAGCATGTTTTACCGAAGAAGATTTACTGTTGCCTTCGCCATTTGATGCAGAAACATCTAGAACACCGGCAAGAAGGTAACCGTTATCATTCGTTTCAATTAAGGAAACACCATTATCAGCTCCCAAAAACCCAAAAGATTTTTGCCACAATATAGCTCCAGAATCATTTAGTTTTGACACCCAAAAATCATTAGCTCCAGCATTTTCGGTTACATCACCATCATTACTTTTACTGGATCCTATAATGGCGTAACCGCCATCGGACGTCTGAATGATATCGCTCCCTCTATCATCATCCGTTCCACCATATGTTTTTTGCCATTGAAGCATGCTGTTTTTGTCAAACTTAAGTAGCCAGTAATCAAAAAATTCATTGGTTTTGTTGGATACATCACCATCCATACTTTGTGCGTGACCTAAAATAGCATAACCACCATCGGAAGTTTTGGCAATGGCTTTTGCACTTTCATTTTTTGTTCCGCCTAGAGTTTTTATAAAATCGATTGCTACTGAAGAATCCGTTGGGATTTTTGAGCCATCATCGTTTTTAGAGCAATTAAACCCCAGCAAAACAGTAAACATGATACTTAGGGCAAATATATATTTTTTAAAGTAGTCGTACATAATTCTAAGTTATGTTCCACTTTTTCTAACAACAAATAACCCTCTATTAATATCGCTTATAATAATATTTCCACTTGGAAAATAAGGATAAACAGTCCATGCGCCGTTAAAGCTGGTGCCATTGTTATCAGGATAGGTGTCGAAAAAGCCAATTTCACTTATGCTCTTACCTGCAATATTTGAAATATCAAGTATCCTCATGCCCGCGGTATAACTTGCTTGAAAATACGAATCCCCCTTAACGTATCCATTATGATCTATGGCACCTGAAGCCCCTAGATAATCCATGTGATATTTTGGGCTATCTAAATCGGTAAAATCAAAAATAATAGTTCTCGTATTGGTGCCTATATTTACCTCATCTAGTTCATCACCTAAGATGAAATATTTCATATCTTCGGTAAACCAACCTTGATGCGTATAGCCCACATTATTATAACTGATTGTAGATAGCTCTATTGGATTTGCTTTATCTGTTACATCAACAATGACTATCTCTGTTTCATTGCTTCCTATTAAAATCTCTTTTCCAATATGATCTACGTCAGGCCCCTTGTATGTTACTGCTTGAGCATCATGAGCGTAACCAGTAAACCCACCTGAATCAATTGAGCTTAAAGGATTTTGTATATTAATAAATAAAGGCCCACCGGCAAATGTTCCCGTTCTGCTCGTGCCTACTGCATAAGCATAACCTGTAGCTTCGTTAATAACAATATTATGTGCACTTCCAAAACCAGTATAACGTGCGTCTGCTGTAAACGTTTCAGGCGTATTTGTTACATTTCGTAAGCGGGTTAAATCAAATATCTGTATACCATGCGTTGTTGCTCTATCAGCAACTATAAAAGCATAATTATTATACACTTTAACATCGCGCCAAGGGCTATTTATACTAGCAGTAGGTAGTTTTCCTAAATATATAGGGCTGGAAGTATCTGTAATATCAATAAAAGTAACGCCATTATTAAGACACATGATAGCATATTCTTTACCAGTTGTTGGGTCTACCCATCCCCAAGAATCATTTCCTGCCGAAGCTCCGAATGTACTTAATGGAATTTGCGCCATTAAATCATAATCGCTACAAGGAAAATTATTTGCAAAACCATTATTACAAACAGCAAGAGGTGTTGTTATATCGTCATAATCACCATCACAAATATCACCTAAACCATCATTATCGTCGTCTGCCTGATTAGGATTTATCGTTAGCGGACAGTTATCATTTGTATCTAAAACACCATCATTATCGTCGTCGTCGTCGCAAATATCACCAACACCATCATTATCATTATCTTCTTGATTTGGATTTGCTTGCGTAGGGCAGTTGTCTAAGCTATCTAAAACACCATCATTATCTCCATCTATATCACAAACATCCCCTATACCGTCATTATCTTCATCTTCTTGATTTGGGTTTGCAAAAGTTGGACAATTATCTGAGCTATCTGCAATGCCATCACTATCTGAGTCAGCTGAATCAATACTACTACAGGATTGAATAACAAAACATCCTAAAATAAAAAATTTAAGGATTATACTTTTATTAAGACAAGTCATAAAGGATGGGTTTTTAATTAATCTTTTTCGAGGTTAGGCATATTGTTTTAATATCATAGCACTATATTAAAACGAATTCTTATTTAGCTATTTTGTTTATTCAAAGTTAATATAATATAGTTAATTTACTGAGTGTGTTATCCATTTAAATGCTAAAACGGGCATTGATCAAAAACTTATTTCTCTAAAAGAATAAGGTCTAATAAAAATTAGCTTCTTATTTTTGCACCATGATAGAAGATAAAAACCAACAACGAACTCAGCTAAGTGATTTAGGAGAATTTAAACTAATAGAGCATTTAACCAAGAGTTTCAAAATTAAACAATCGTCAACTATAAAAGGCATTGGTGATGATGCTGCCGTATTGAATTTTGATAACAAAAAAATAGTTGTTACTACAGACTTGCTTATTGAGGGCGTGCATTTTGATTTAAGCTACATGCCGCTTAAACATTTAGGCTACAAAGCGGTTATTGTAAATTTATCGGATGTTTATGCCATGAACGCTAAAGCGACTCAGATAACGGTTTCTATTGCGGTTTCTAACCGATTTCCGTTAGAAGCTTTAGAAGATTTGTATGCTGGTATTGAAACTGCGGCGTCCATTTATAATATTGATGTTATTGGCGGAGATACCACATCTTCTAATACAGGCTTATTGATTTCTGTTACTGCTATTGGTGAAATTGAAACAAACAATGAAGTATATAGAAATGGCGCCAAACCAAATGACCTGCTAGTTGTTTCTGGCGATTTAGGCGCAGCATATATGGGCTTGCAAGTACTTGAACGCGAAAAAGAAGTGTATAAAGTAAACCCTAATAGCCAACCAGATTTAGAGCAATATTCGTATATTATTGAACGCCAATTAAAACCAGAAGCGCGTAAAGATATTATCAAATTATTGAATGATTTGGACATTAAGCCAACTGCTATGATTGATATTAGCGATGGGTTATCTTCTGAAATTATACATTTATGCAAACAAAGTGAAGTTGGCTGCGATTTATACGAAGAAAAAATCCCATTAGACCCACAAGTAATATCTACTTGCGAAGAGTTTAATATTGATAGTACAACGGTGGCTTTAAATGGAGGTGAAGATTATGAGCTTTTATTCACTGTTTCACAAAACGATTTTCTTAAAATAAAGGCAAATCCAAATTTAACTGTTATCGGTTATATGAAAGCGGTAAATGAAGGCATGCATTTAGTAACTAGAGGAGATTCTAGAATTCCAATAAAAGCACAAGGTTGGAAAAATTTTAATGACTAAAAGATTGTTTTGAAATATGCCAAAACAGCCTCTAAGCAATACGTAATTTCGACTTGTTTAGAACCTGTACATTAGAATGGTGTTTGTTCGTTCTTAAAATACGCTTGTAGTGTATGCGTTCTAAAACGTCATTAATTTCTTTAAACTTTGGTGTGAGTTCAATTAAATCACCATTTCCACTGGTAGTAAGCTCTCTTCTGCAGTTTTTACAGGTGTATTCTTTTACATGATATGTAACGTGTCGTGTTACTTTATAATCATGCCCAAACACCTTGCAATGAATGTTTTTCATGTTACTATACTTATTAATTATTTTCAGAGAGACTGTTAAAGTATTAAAAACCAGCGAGTAATTGTTAATAAGCAGTTAATAAATCGACGAAGCGAATGTTTTCTC
The DNA here is from genome assembly GCF_039543245.1 of Algibacter agarivorans. Classification (NCBI taxonomy): domain Bacteria; kingdom Pseudomonadati; phylum Bacteroidota; class Flavobacteriia; order Flavobacteriales; family Flavobacteriaceae; genus Algibacter; species Algibacter agarivorans. The sequence goes on along the minus strand of NZ_BAABJJ010000027.1, from coordinate 23,676 downwards.
CTTTAAACGTTGCATCCTTGACGCGTATATGCGTTCTAGAATAGCATTTATTTCTCTAAACTTAGGTGTAAGCTCAATTAGATTTCCATTACTATTTGTAGTTAATTCTTTTTTGCAATGCCTACAAGTATATTCTTTAACGTGGTAAGTTACTTTTTTAGTTACTTGATAATCATGCCCAAAAAGATTGCAGTACATTTTTGGAATCAATGTAGGTTTATTCGTGTTTTTTTTCATGACTCTATCGTTTGGGAGCCATAAAGTTAACAATAAAAAATTAATAAATCGATGAAAAGCTAATTATTTTCGATGAAATACATTATTTTTAGTAGGAATTCATCTTTATTTTCAATATGGCTCATGTGTCCATCAGGGAATTCCACTAATTCTACATCAGTATTTTTGGTCTGGGCAATTAAAGATTCGTAATCTAGAGCTGGGTCCTTTTTGCTAACTATCAACATTTTTTTATACGGTGTAAAATGGAGCAACACTTCTCTGTCTTCTCTAATTTTCATGCCTTCAAGTGCTGCAATAATACCTTGTAATGGTGTTTTTAAGGCGGTTTCTATTACTTGTATTATTTGTTCTGAAAAAAGCGTTCTGTTTTTTGGCCTGAACAAATTGGCGATAGCCATTCTTATAAATGTTTTATGATTTTGTTTTACAGCTAAAATTGCCCTATCTCGATTTTGTTTTTTTTCGGGCGTGTCAGCATTAGCGGTAGAATTCATTAAGCACAATGCTTTTAAAACATCAGGGTTTTTTTCCGCGAAAGCGAGCGCCACATACCCACCCATAGAATGACCGATAAATATGGAACGTCTTATCTTCAAATGTTTAAGAATGGCTTCAACAACCTCTGCCATAAGCTCCATGCTATGTACATAGCCTAAACATTCAGTTTTGCCATGACCTAACAAATCAATACAAATGATTCTGTTTTTTTTTGAAAGTGCGGGTATAAATGCATCCCACATAGAGGTGTTTTCTAAAAAACCATGCAATAATACCACAGCATTACCTTTTCCTTGGTCTGTGTAAAAAATATTGATGCCTTTATACTCTACAATCATTGTTTAATTTATCTTAGGCAAAGATAAAATCATACTATGAATAAAACTAAAGAAACCTTTGTATTTGGTTTTGCTTTATTTGCTGGATTTTTTGGCGCTGGAAATTTAATATTACCCCCGTTACTAGGTTTTAAGTCCGGTGAAGACTGGTGGTTGGTAACTCTAGGGTTTATAATAACTACAACCATAATTCCCTTATTAGCCATTTTTGCACATGCTAAATTGCAAGGCACTTTATTTGATTTTGGAAAAAAGGTATCGCCAATTTTCAGCTTAATCTTTTGTTTTTGTCTGTTTACTATTACCATTGCCTTACCAAGTCCTCGTACCGCTGCGGTTACTCATGAAATGGCAATTGCCCCATTTTTTGGCACAAGCCCTTTGCTTACGAGCGTCATATATTTTGTAATGGTATTTATTTTTGTAATGAACAGAAATAAAGTATTAAGTATACTGGGCAAATACTTAACACCAATCATTGTTTTAATACTGCTAGTTATAATTGCTGTTGGAATTTGTTCTCCTGTAGCTGGAATGAATCCATCAAATTTTGAATCACCAATAATTAGTGGTTTGCTAGAAGGCTATCAGACGTATGACGCTCTAGCTGGAATGATCATGGGCGGCATTGTTTTAGTGTCCATTAATAATTCTAAAAACAAAATGTCATTTCATGATAAAAAAATAATGATTGCTAAATCTGGTTTAATTGCCATGTTTGGCTTATTAATTATTTATGCAGGTTTAATTGCAATTGGAGCATATTATAATGGCCAATTTGGTGAACATATCTCAAGAACTAATTTGCTATCTGGACTTGCCGTAAAAACTTTAGGACATGTGGGTTCAACTTTTTTAAGTATTCTAATTGCTCTAGCTTGTTTTACAACTGCTGTTACTATTGTTGTTAGTATTTCAGATTTTTTTAAAGCCTATTTTAAGACCTTTAAACACGGATATTTAATAACTGCTATTATTTGTTGTTTAGTTGGTATTGCCGTTGGACAAATGGATGTAAAATATATTATAGATATTGCATTACCCGCCTTGATGTTTGTTTACCCGTTGTGTATTGTACTCATTTTATTGAATGTTATTCCAATAAAGTTCGCATCAGAACTTGTGTTTAGATGGGTGGTTTTAATAACTTTTATTTTTAGTATTCCAGATTTTTTAGGATTTATAATCCGTAATGAAAACTTAGAACCTGTTAAATCAATAATTCCTTTAGCAAATCAAAATTTAGGATGGGTTTTACCAGCTATAGCTACGTTTATATTGGTAAATTTATTTAAAAAATCAAAAGCTAGTGATTAAGACTTCACCTTTTTAATAGCAGCAAAAGCCTTGTCTACATATTCATCTTCAACTAAAATAGTAAACTCATTTGTAGTTGAAATAACTTCATATAAAACCACGCCTTCCCAAGCCAAACGTTTAAAAAAATGATAATATAAACCGGCAATTTTCGAGTTGTCTTGAGGCAAGTTTATACTAATGGCAGATAACCCTTCTTGTACAGCTAAAAAAGTTTCGTTTTTTAAAGAGTCCTTTATAAAATCGTTTAAACTACTGGAAATGATAATATTGCTTTCATGAATACCTCTAGTAAAGGTGTAAAACAGTTTGGATTCTTGATTAATACGCTCTAAAATCTTGGCGTGGTTATCAATAATAGAATCAGAATTTTTAACTGTAAAATCGGTTAAGTTTGAACGCACGGTTATATCGCCTAAATTCTGAATCACCCTTCTCATTTTTAACGAATTAGATAAGGCAACTGGAGGATTGTAACGTCTAAGCGCCATCATAATAGCACCGGGCTTTACCTCTTTTTTAAGCATATTGCTTATGGGCTCCACCAATTCAATAGCTAAAGCACTAAAGTTTATGATGTTTCTTGATAGTGCTTCTTCTAGGTATGGTTGCGATATTAAAATATCTTCAACACAGTTAGATACGGTCTTCATGTTAATTATTTAACAATATGTGCAAAAATAAACAATTTTTTTAAGAAACATAGGTATTACGCAAATGAACCCTAATTTTGCCGCTCAAATTCATGATTATGAAAGTCTTAAAGTTTGGAGGAACCTCAGTAGGATCCGTTGAAAACATGAGCAACGTTAAAAGTATAATTAACGATGGGAAGAAAAAGGTTGTGGTACTTTCAGCTATGTCTGGAACCACTAATCAATTAGTTGCAATTGCTCAAGATATTTCAGATAGCAAACCTAATGAAGCTATTGAAAAAATCAACAAGCTACATGAAACCTATTTTGTTACTATAGACACACTTCTTTCAAATGAACTTTTAAATAAAGAAGTTAAAACTTATGTTTCAGGGATTTTTAGTTTTTTAGTTGAATGTACATATAAAGAGGCTTCTAAATTATTAGATAACCAAATTGTAGCTCAAGGCGAGTTGCTTTCAACGTACATGTTTAACAGTTATTTAAAGCAAGAAGGTATACGTTCTGCATTACTACCTGCTTTAGATTTCATGCGAATTGATGATAATAAAGAACCAGACCTTGATTATATAAAAGAAAATTTCCAAGTTGTTTTGAATGCTGCCGAAGATTCAGATATATATATCACTCAAGGCTTTATTTGTTTAGATGATCTTGGAGACATTTCAAACTTGCAACGTGGCGGTAGTGATTATACTGCAACTATTATAGGCGCAGCTATTAAAGCTGAAGAGGTACAGATTTGGACAGATATTGATGGGATGCATAATAACGACCCTAGGTATGTTGAAAACACTAAGGCCATTTCGAATTTATCGTTTGAAGAAGCTGCCGAATTAGCATATTTTGGTGCTAAAATATTGCATCCGCAAACCGTTACTCCGGTAAGAGCAGATAATATTCCTGTTAGGCTCAAAAACACCATGAATCCTGATGCGCATGGCACATTAATTTCTAGTCAGACTTCAGGAAATGGCATTAAAGCAATTGCTGCAAAGGATAATATTACAGCCATAAAAATTAAGTCTGCACGCATGTTGCAAGCGCATGGTTTCTTGAAGAAAGTATTTGAGATTTTTGAAAAATATGAGACGTCTATCGACATGATAACCACTTCTGAAGTAGCTGTATCACTTACCATAGATGACGATAAAAATTTAGGCAAAATTCTTACAGAATTAGATGAGATATCTTTAACAGAAGTTGATAAGAACCAAAGTATTGTGTGTTTAGTTGGGCATTCAGTAGTAAATCATCAAAACACATATAAATTATTCCAAATATTACAGGACACTAAAATTAGAATGATATCTTACGGCGGAAGTAAGAATAACATCTCGTTATTAGTAGATACAAAAGATAAAATTAATACGCTACGAAAACTAAACGATTATTTATTTGAATTAGTCACTCTATAAATTACAATATTAGATTTGTTAGCTAAAAGGGTCGTTTTTCAACGACCCTTTCTTTTTTTTTAAGAATTCATAATATCTTCAATTTCGTCAGCTTCAATAGGAATGTTTCGCATTAAATTAAAAGAGTCTCCTTGTTCTTGAACAACAACATCATCTTCCAATCGGATTCCAAAGCCTTCATCAGGAATATAAATACCAGGTTCTACAGTAAAAACCATATTGGCTTGCATGGGCTCTGTTAAAATACCATAATCATGAGTGTCCAGTCCCATGTGATGACTTGTGCCGTGCATAAAATATTTTTTATAAGCTGGCCAATCAGGGTTTTCGTTTTTTATATCGGTCTTATCAAGCAATCCTAAACCTAATAATTCACTGGTCATTATTTTCCCAACTTCAACATGATATGCTGCCCAATCTGCTCCTGCAACAAGCATTTTTGTAGCATCGTTTTTAACTCTAAGCACGGCATTGTAAACTGCTTTTTGTCTTTCTGAAAAGCGACCGGAAACTGGGACACTGCGTGTCATGTCACTAGAATAATTGGCATATTCCGCTCCAACATCCATTAAAATTAATTCTCCTGCTCTACACTGTTGATTATTTTCTATATAATGCAGTACATTGGCGTTATTACCAGAGGCAACAATGGGTGTGTAAGCGAACTTTTTAGAACGGTTCCTTAAAAATTCATGCATAAATTCCGCTTCAATTTCATATTCCCAAACACCCGGTTTTACAAAGTTTAGAATACGCCGAAAACCTTTTTCTGTAATGTTACAAGCTTGTTGAATTAAATCAATTTCAATATCGTTTTTTACAGAACGGAGGCGTTGTAATATAGGATTGCTTTTTGCAACAGCGTGCGCAGGATATTTGTTCTTTAACCATTTAGTAAAACGGTCTTCCCGAGTTTGGGTTTCAACATTTGCTCTGTAGTGTTCGTTTGTGTTAATGTAAACCGTATGGCATTGCGTCATGATTTCAAACATGATTTTTTCTAGATCCTGCAACCAATAAACGGTTCTTATTCCACTAGTCTCAAAAGCTTTCTCTTTGGTTAATTTTTCGCCTTCCCAAATGGCAATATGCTCGTTGGTTTCCTTTAAAAACAGCATTTCTCGATGCTTTTCCTTTGGGCAATCCGGAAACAAAACCAATATACTTTCTTCTTGATCTACACCACTTAAATAAAAAATGTCTCGATGTTGCTCAAAAGGCATCGTACTATCTGCACTTATCGGATAAATATCATTTGAGTTAAATATCGCCAAACTTTCAGGTTGCATTTTTGCAACAAATTGGGCTCTATTTTTCACAAAAAGTGATCTATCTATGGGGAAGTATTTCATCTTGATTTTCTTTAAGTTTAACTAGTAGTAAATGTAAAAAATTAAAAGTAAAATATTATTCGTTATATTTGGTAGTACCTCAAAAGTTTTATTTGGACAAATATTGCGCATGAACACGAAATTATCATCAAAAATACTACTTACTCTGTTGTCCATTTTTATAATACAGAGCATTTCTAGTGCGCAAGGTATGATTAGGGAAATACCTCTAAAGCAACAAATCAAAAATTCGAGTTTAGTCGTTGAAGGAAAAGTGATATCAAGTAAAGTCGTTTGGAATGAAAAGCATAATAATATTTATACCGTCCACACTGTTGAAGTTTACAAAGTTTTTAAAGGTGAACCTGTAGTTACTATCGAGGTCATTACACATGGAGGCACATTGGATTTTACAACGCAAACAGTAACTCCTAGTTTAAATTTAAATGCTAATGATATTGGTGTTTTTACTTTGTATGATAACAACATTTTATTAGATAGCAAAAATAAATCTTCTGTTAAAAAGTATAAACCTTATAGCTCGTTACAAGGTTTTTATAAATATAATTTCAACAAAAATATAGCCGTTAACCCTTTTAAACAAAGGAAAAACATTTCTAAATTATTATATAACGAAATTGGTAGCCATACAAAATCAACATATAAAGAAATAACGCCTTTTGATATTGCAAGCAAGGTTTCCAAATATAATCAGGGCAAAGGCTTATTAGCACCTGATAATATTGTATTTACCCCTACAACCATTACAGCAGGTAATGTTGAATTACTTACAATTACTGGTACGGGTTTTGGCAGTGTTAAAGGTAAGATAGGTTTTTCTAATGCTGATGATGGTGGAGGAACTTTTGTTGATGCTCTGGATTCTCAAGTAATAACGTGGTCTGACACCGAAATAACTGTTCAAGTTCCTTCAGGAGCAGGAACAGGAACAATTAAAGTAACCGATAACGGAGGCGCTTCAAAAGTGTCTAATGACCCATTAACTATTTCCTACGCGCTTCAGAATAGCGTAGAATCAGGGACTGCATTTTTACGCCAACATGTTGGTGAAACTATGGATGGGGAAATGACATGGAAAATGAACACTCGTTTTAATGATAATACTGCTGCTAAAGAATCTTTTTTAAGAGCTTTTGAGATTTGGCGATGCGCTACAGGGATTAATTGGGTTATTGGAGGAACTACTACTGTAAATGAAGCAGGATTAAATGACGACAATGTTATTACTTTTGATGACTTAGCAACAGTTCCACTTGATGATGGTGTTTTAGGAGAATGTGTTACTATTTCTGGAGGCTGCAGTGCCTCACGTCATGTTGTTCCTCAATTAGATATTATTTTTAATGACGATGTTGATAGTGATGAGACTAGTGGTATTACAGAAACTTGGTATTATGGAGCAGATGCAGCTCTATTAGGTTCAGATAATTATGATTTTGAAAGTGTTGCGCTTCATGAATTAGGGCATGGACATCAACTAGGCCATGTTATTAATACTAATGATGTCATGCATTATTCGCTTTCTAATGGCCAACATCAGCGTGCGTTGAATACTAATAATGAAACTGCCGCAGGAATAATTCAAAGTTTTAGTACCTCATCTGGGCTTTGCGGTCAGTTCGCTATGACAAATTATTCTGGTGATTGTGGTTTAAGTGTTGAAGAAAAAAATTTAGAAGGCAGAATTACAATATACCCTAATCCAGCAAAAAATCAATTTTACATTAAAAATGAGTCTTTTGTTAATTTAGAAAAAGCGGTTATTTACGATATCAGTGGAAGGCTCATATACATCCACAATTTTTCAGATAATTCAAGAACACTAACTATACGTTTAACAGGAGCTTCTAAAGGTGTTTATTTTGTTAATATTCACTCTGAAACAACATTTATTACTAAAAAACTTATTTTGGAATAATAACCAAATAAACTTCTAAGAACTCATCTTGCCTTTTTCTATTTCCAAAAATGTAGCTAAAATTTTCCCATATTTCACCTATTTTCTTATGCGCAGCGATGCTATACCTTTCAAAAATAATCTTATCTCAATTTCGATTAAAAACAAAAGTCAAGATCAGTTCTAAATCAAAATAAACTTTTGTAAGTATTTGATTTTCAGTTTGTAATAAAAAGTATTCAATCTATAACTTCTTATCGATTTTAACATATCTCAATAGTCTAAAAGTGAAATCTTCCCGTAGATAAAACCAATCACCCCTATCCCTCCATAATGTGGTGTAATTTAACTATTTATAAATTGAAAGAATGAAGAAACATGCACTAATTAGTTTGTTGTTGTTTTTAGTATTAACTAAATCAATATCTGCACAACTAATGCTTAAAAAAGTATCATTAAACAAACAAATTGAAAAATCAACATTAGTATTAGAAGGAAGAGTACTTTCAAAAAAATCTTTTTGGGATACAAATCATCAAAAAATATATACTATAAATACCGTTGAAGTCTCTAAAATATTTAAGGGCGAAATATTACCGACAATTGAAATTATAACACTTGGTGGAGTTATTGGTATGGATGCTCAAATTGTCTATCCAAGTTTAAAACTAAACATAGATGATGCGGGTGTTTTTACCTTATACAATAGCCATGTAGAATTAGAATCTAAAAAAGAGACTAATAAAATTAAATTTAAACCCTACGGATCATTGCAAGGGTTTTATAAATATGATTTAGATAGTGATACTGCAATAAATCAATTTACTTCTAAAAAAGGAATTGCAAATTCTTTTTACAATGAAATAAAGAGCTATACAAAAACTGATTATATTCAACTAACAAATTTTGATGTTCAAAATGATACCTCAATATCAAATAAAACAAGCAATTCACTTCCAGTAACCATTACAAACTTTTCTCCTACAAATTCAACAGCTGGTACAGAATCCGTTTTAACTATTACAGGTTCTAATTTTGGCACTACAAAAGGCAAAGTTGGCTTTAGTAACGCTGATAAAGGAGGTGCGGGTTTTATAAATGCTTTAGATAGTCAAATATTAACTTGGACAGATACGAGAATTACGGTTGAAATTCCTTCTGAAGCTGGAACAGGAAAAGTAAAAGTAACCAATAATGATGGCAGCCTTTTAATTTCTAGCGACACATTATTCATTAGGTATGCTCAAGCCAATATAGTTTCAGATTATGTTAACTCAGGAGTTAATGTGGCATATAAAACACAATTAATTAATGATAATGGTAGTGGCGGATATACGTGGCATATGTCATCGGGTTTTTCTGAGCAAACTGGAGCAAAAGAAGCACTTCAAAGAGCATTAAAAACTTGGAGTTGCGAAACTCAGCTTAATTGGATTTTGAATGAATCAAACATTATAACAAGTCCTAGCGCACAACATAAAGCAAATTTAGATGGTATTAATGTATTAACTTTTGATGACAGTACAAGTACCAATCCAGATGACAATCTACCCGACACCGTTCTTGGTTTAAGAACCTCCCACTATTCAGGATGTACGGTAACAAAAAATGGCGCTTCTAGTTTGGAATGGTATGTAACTGAATTTGATATCCTATTTGATGATGAAACCAATTGGAACTTTAATTCACAAAACCCCAGTAGTACCGAGTTTGATTTTGAAAGTGTTGCGCTTCATGAATTAGGCCATTGCAGGCAAATGGATCATATTATTGATACAGACAATATAATGCATTTTGCTATTGCTAAAGGAGAATCGTTACGGTTTTTAAGTTCTGACAATATTGAAGGCGCAACCATGATACAAGAACATAGCACAGACAATCCAGTATGCGGTAAGCCTTTAATGACTAATTTTTCTGGTAATTGCGCTTTAGGTATTGAAGAAGATAAATTAAATGAAGGCATTAAAGTTTATCCAAATCCAACTAAAGGCCATTTGTTTATACGTAATGATGGACATATTAATTTAGAGAAGGTTGTTGTTTTTGATGTATCGGGAAGGCTTATTGTTAAAAGAGACATTTCAAATACATCTGGCTTAACAACTATTGGTTTAGCAGGAGTTTCTAAAGGTATTTATTTTGTTAATATTCACTCTGAAACAGCGTTTATTACTAAAAAACTTATTTTGGAATAGTATTTTTTAAGATGAAAAAGGATTGAGGCACTCAAAGTTGAGTGTCTTTTTTTATGAACTGTTATAATTTTCTTTAAAATCATTCTAAATAGCAAAAACATGACATTTGTTAGTTGTCTAAAACTCTATCCTAGCTTACCTTTGCTAATCAATTAAAATAACTTCAAAATAATGAGCGGATTTTTTAAATCTTCAATTGGAAGAAAAGTAGCCATGGCACTTTCAGCATTCTTCCTCATGTTTTTCTTAATTATTCATTTAGCGGTAAATATCACATCACTTTTTAGTGAAGAGGTCTTTAATCAATTGTCTCATTTTATGGGAACAAACCCGTTAATACAATTTGCGCTACAGCCCGTTTTAATATTTGGCGTGGTGTTTCATTTTGTTATGGGCTTTGTATTAGAAATTAAGAATAAAAAAGCAAATGGTGTATCATATGCTAAAAATAACGGTGCAGCAAATTCAACCTGGATGAGTAGAAACATGATTTACAGTGGGCTGGCAATACTTGCATTTATTGTACTCCATTTTATTGATTTTTGGATTCCAGAATTAAACACTAAATATCTTGTTGGAGACATGTCTGGTTTACACCATGGTGAATTTAGATACTTCCATGAACTGGTAGAGAAATTTCACAGTCATATAAGAACGATTGCTTATGTAGTTGCTTTTGTGTTATTAGGATTGCATTTAGCACATGGATTTACATCTGCTTTTCAATCTATGGGAGTAACTGCGGGTAGAAAGAAAACATTACAGAATATTGGGAAAGGATATTCAATTATAATTCCATTAGGGTTTATAATTATAGCACTTTATCATCACCTTAAATACGTATTATCATAGATATGGCAACGTTAGACTCAAAAGTACCAAAAGGTCCAATTAAAGATAAATGGACAACGTATAAAGACAAAATCAATCTTGTTAATCCTGCAAACAAACGTCATATCGACATTATTGTAGTTGGAACAGGATTAGCTGGAGGTTCTGCTGCCGCAACGTTAGCAGAATTAGGATATAATGTAAAAGCTTTTGCTTATCAAGATTCTCCTCGTAGAGCGCATTCAATTGCAGCACAAGGTGGAATTAATGCTGCAAAAAATTATATGGGAGATGGTGATTCTAATTATCGTCTTTTTTATGATACAGTTAAAGGAGGTGATTATCGTTCTCGTGAAGCAAACGTTTATCGTTTAGCAGAAGTTTCTGGAAATATTATCGACCAATGTGTGGCTCAAGGGGTTCCTTTTGCACGTGATTATGGTGGATTATTAGACAACCGTTCATTTGGAGGTGTTTTAGTATCCAGAACATTCTATGCTAAAGGTCAAACAGGACAACAATTGTTATTAGGTGCTTATTCAGCAATGAATCGTCAAATAGCTCGTGGTAAAATTGAAATGTTCAATCGTCACGAAATGTTAGATGTTGTAAAAGTTGATGGTAAAGCAAGAGGCATTATTGCACGTAATTTAATTACTGGTGAGATAGAACGTCATTCCGCTCATGCTGTTGTTATTGCAACTGGAGGATACGGAAATGTTTATTTCTTATCAACTAATGCCATGGGTTCTAATGCCACTGCAGCATGGAAAATCCACAAAAAAGGAGCCTACTTTGCAAATCCTTGTTTCACACAAATTCACCCAACATGTATTCCCCGTTCTGGAGATTACCAATCTAAATTAACGTTGATGTCTGAATCATTACGTAATGATGGTAGAATTTGGGTGCCCGCAAAATTAGAAGATGCTAAAGCCATTCAAGAAGGTAAATTAAAACCAACACAAATTGCTGAAGAAGATAGAGATTACTACTTAGAGCGTCGCTATCCAGCGTTTGGGAACTTGGTGCCTCGTGATGTAGCGTCAAGAGCAGCAAAAGAGCGTTGTGATGCTGGTTATGGTGTAAATGCAACAGGTGAAGCCGTATATTTAGATTTTGCTGCTGCTTTTGAACGCTATGGAAGTGAGCAAGCAAAAATAAAAGGAATTCAAAATGCTTCTAAAGAAGACATCATAAAATTAGGTCAAGAAATTATTGAAGCAAAATACGGGAATTTATTTCAGATGTATGAGAAAATCATCGCTGAAAACCCGTACGAAACTCCAATGATGATATATCCTGCGACTCATTATACAATGGGTGGCGTTTGGGTTGATTACAACTTAATGACTACCGTTGAAGGTTTATATTGTATTGGTGAAGCAAACTTCTCTGACCATGGCGCTAACAGACTTGGAGCTTCTGCTTTAATGCAAGGTTTAGCCGATGGTTATTTTGTATTGCCTTATACCATTGGTGATTATTTATCTGATGATATTAGAACAGGAAAAATTTCTACTGAAACTAAAGAGTTTGACGAAGTTGAAAAAGAAGTAAAAGATAGAATCGAATTCTTTATCAACAATAAAGGTACAAAATCTGTTGACCATTTCCACAAACGCTTAGGTAAAGTAATGTGGGATAAAGTAGGCATGTCGCGTAACGAAAAAGATTTAAAAGCAGCTATGGCTGAAATTAAAGTTATTCGTGAAGAATTCTGGAAAGATGTTAAAGTTCCTGGAAATGCAAATGAGATGAACACTGAATTAGAAAAAGCTGGTCGTGTAGCAGACTTTTTAGAATTAGGAGAGTTATTTGCCAAAGATGCTTTAGTAAGAAACGAATCTTGTGGCGGACACTTTAGAGAGGAATCTGTAGAATTAGAAGGTGAGCAAAAAGGAGAAGCAAAACGTGATGATAAAGATTTTGCTTTTGTATCTGCTTGGGAATATAAAGGAGAACCTGCTGATGCGGTTTTACATAAAGAACAATTAGAGTTTAAAGATATTGAATTAAAACAACGTTCATACAAATAAGAAAAGGCATGATGATGAATCTAACACTTAAAATTTGGAGACAAAAAGACTCAGATGCAAAGGGTCAAATGGTCGATTATAAAGTCACTGATATTTCAGAGCATATGTCTTTTTTAGAAATGCTCGATGTTTTGAACGAACAATTGGTAAACTCTGGCGAGGAACCTGTAGCATTCGACCATGATTGTCGTGAAGGAATTTGCGGCATGTGCTCATTGTACATCAATGGAGAGGCACATGGGCCGGATAGAGGGATTACAACATGCCAGTTACACATGAGAATGTTTAACGATGGCGACACCATTACAATTGAGCCATTTAGAGCAGCAGCATTTCCTGTAATAAAGGATTTAATTGTTGATAGAATGGCGTTTGAACGTATTCAGCATGCTGGTGGTTACATTTCTGTAAATACATCAGGGAATACTCAAGATGCTAATGGCCTTCCAATTTCTAAACACGCAGCAGATGAGGCTATGGATGCAGCAGCTTGTATTGGATGTGGTGCTTGTGTAGCAACTTGTAAAAACTCTTCTGCTATGTTATTTGTAGGTGCAAAAGTATCGCAATATGCTTTATTACCTCAAGGACAAGTTGAAGCAGCAGACCGCGTGCAAAACATGGTGGCTCAAATGGATTTAGAAGGTTTTGGTAACTGTACCAATACAGGCGCCTGTGAGGTGGAATGTCCTAAAGGAATTTCTTTAGACAACATTGCTAGAATGAATAGAGAACTTATGAAAGCTAATCTGAAATAAATTAAAGTCATGCTGAACTTGATTCAGCATCTAATAATAACAAAAATCCCAAGCTGTTGTTTGGGATTTTTTATTGCCTTATTGTTTTATCAATTTTTTAGTGATAATGGCTTTATCTGTTTTAACTTTTACAAAGTATAATCCAGAAGAGATATTGGAAAAGTCTATAGCACTTTCTCCTTTGGTTAAATTACCTTGTCTTAAGGTCTGACCATTTAAATGGATTATTGAATAGCGCGCTTCTTCAATAAAATCAATAATCAACTCATTACTAACAGGATTAGGATACATTGAGAATGTATAATTATTAAAGTCTTCAATGCTCATTGTGCTACAATCTTCTGAATAAGTTGTGGTGTCATCTTTTTCCCATCCAAAATTATTATTAGCATCAGTTACATTATCAACGTCAATACATGATAACGAAGGATTATTCGTTGCAATAAACTGTTGTAATCCCCAATTATTGCCGTTTTTCACATTTAAACTCGTAAGTAGATTGTTGTTACAAATTAAATCATGAATATTGGAAATGTGACTTACATCTATAGATATAAGTTGATTGTAGTCACACTCTAATAAATATAAATAAGTATTTTGACTTAAATCTAAACTTTGTATTTCATTATTAGAACAAGTTAAATAAGTTATAGATGGATTTAAAATTAAATTTGTAAGTAAATTGTTAGAACAATCTAAATTTCCTAACATTGTATTTTGACTTATATCTAGAGTTGTAAGTTGATTGTTAGAACAACTAAAAATCTGTAAAAGTGTGTTTTGACTTATGTTTAAAATTGCAAGTTGATTGTTACCACATCCCAACTCTGTTAAATTAGTATTTTGACTTACATTTAGACTAGTAAGTAGATTGTTAGAACAACTTAAACTTCCTAAAAGTGTATTTTGAGCTACATCTAAACTAGTAATTAGATTGTTAGAACAACTTAAACTCCCTAAAAGTGTATTTTGACTTATATCTAGATTTGTAAGTTGATTGTCGCTACAACCTAAACTTGTCAAATCAAGATTTTGAGTTACATCTAAAGTCGTAAGTTGATTACCCGGACAAGTTAATCTTGTTAAAGCAGTATTTTGGCTAACATCTAGAGCTGTAAGTTGATTGTCATAAACAGTTATTTGTGTTAAAGCAGAGTTTTGAGTTACATTTAAAGATGTAAGTTGATTGTAGGAACAATCTAATTGGATTAAGGATGAAAAATCTTGAATACCAGTTAGATTACTAATATTTTTACTTCTGATAATTAATGACTTAACACCAGAAATATCAACAGTAGCAACGCTACCATTAATAGTATTATCCGTATCAATATTTAGATCAATCAATGCTTGTTCAAAATTAGCATCAGGAATTGCAGTACTTTGAGCATGTAATAACATGCTTGTGATTATAAAAATTGTGAATACTAGTAGTTTTGTTTTCATGATACATGAATTAAAAGATTATTTTAAAGAATTAAATTCTAAAAATTAGTATTATTAGGCAATGATATTGCTCATTTTGGAACATTGTTATTGTTTGTACACTTCGACTCACGACAAGAATTTTAAAAATATTTCTTAAATGTTGATTTAGAAACAATTTGGGAGCGTATATTTAATCATTATGAATAAAATTCTTTTATTACTTGTTTTCTGTTTAACGTTTCAAGTGACAGATAGTTTTGCTCAAACAGAACCTAAAGAGTGTTCTTTATTTGATAAAAAGAAGCTTCTCAAACACGTTAAGTCACTATCCTCTGATGCTTTTGAAGGCAGAAGAACAGGTACAAAAGGTGCTTTAAAAGCTAGAAAATATATTATTAATCAATTTCATAGTTTAAAAGTTTTGCCTTTGGGTAAAAATTATGAACAATCATTTTCCTTTATTAATAAACGAAAACAGTATAACGGCATAAATCTTTTGGGACTTATAAAAGGCAAAGAATCACCAAAAAAATATATAGTTATTAGCGCACATTATGATCATGAAGGTGTAAAGTATGGTAAAATTTATAATGGCGCAGATGATAACGCTTCAGGCTTAAGTGCCCTATTTAGTTTTGCTGAATATTATAAAAAAAATCCACCAAAACATTCGGTGATTTTAGCTGCTTTTGATGGTGAAGAATTAGGGTTAAAAGGCTCTAAATACTTTGTAGACAATACGGTTATTTCTACTAAGCATATCGTTGTTAATTTGAATATGGACATGATTAGTAGAAGTGCTAAAAATGAACTATTTGCAGTAGGCACCCCACACAACAAGCGCTTAGAATATATTGTTAAACATTTTGAGTCTTCAAATAAAATTAAACTAAAAATAGGCCATGATGGCTATGATGGTTTAGATAATTGGACGTATTCATCTGACCATGCCAATTTTCATAAAAAGGGCATTCCGTTTTTGTATTTTGGAGTTGAAGACCATAAAGATTATCACGAGCCAACGGATGATTACGAGAATATTCACCCTGAGTTTTATATTGAAGCTGTTAAAACTATTATTTCTGTCTTTGAAAAAATAGATTGTTCAAAATTTTAATGATGAATTTGTTAGGTTGAACGTTCCCAAAGAATTTAGGGACGAGATCCGTTTATGATGACCAGTTTAAAAATAAGCCTTTAACTGAATAGATCCTGAATGAATGGTTTTACTAGTCTCCGTTTTTCTTCCAAAATAACTTAAGTTAAGATCTAAAAAATCTGTTAGTTTTTTTTGCGCTAATAAACTCCAAGTAAAGTTTTTCCCGGGTTGCAAACCTTCTAATATTTGGTAAGCTACAGGCGTATTTGGATTCCCTATGTAAGCATTCGAAAAATAGTTGAATTCGCCATTTATAGCACTTTTTTGACTACTAGCCAAAGTAAAAGACACGCCATATTTCTGTTGCTTCAAAGATTCCTTATCGCCAACAGTATTGTCTTTACTGGCAAATTGATAAAAGATGTCGAAACTGGAATTATCATTAAACAAATACGAAAGTTTCGGGTTAAATCGGGCTTCATCAAAGTTGTAGTTCTTGCTTGCAAAATTTTCACTGATACTTTCATTATTTTCAAAAACCGAAAGCATATTGATTAACCAACTTTCAGCTATTTTATGATTAAAATTTAATTGATGGCTTTTTAAGCTATTTTGAATAAATCCAACAGATAAAACATTACGCGTTGTGTTATCTAGGAATGTATAAGATGTTGTATAGTGTTGCTTACCACGATTAAAAAACAAGACATTTCTAAAATTGAGTTGCAAACCTAATTGGTCTTCTTCATTATTGTTAAAAGGATTTAGATTGAAACTATTCCCTTCTCGTTTTATTTTTCGGTCAATCAAATAACTAGTCTGATTATAAAAATGCGACCAGAATTTTTTCGATTTAATTTCTGAAACTGACCATTGTGCAGGGTTAATAGTCAACGTCTGACTCAGTCTATTCTGATGTGTTTTTATAAAAACACGATTGGGCAAAAGCACCCGAATAAAAGTCCCTTGATCTTGAAATTGTGCAATTTCAAACTCTTCCAATTCTTGGATGCCGTTTTCATTATAATCATTCCATGTATAGGTACCTTGTCCAGCTTCAACTTCTACGTAAGTAAAATCTTGCTGCGGCAAAGTCCCAGAATTTGTTTCAAAAATAGTATTCCATTGCACCATTTGTTTAAAAAGCTTTTGATTGAATTGCAGTCTAGAGTTTATTGATCTTTCGTTTTCAACACCTTCTTCCTCACTTTTTAAAGCTCTATAATTAGCATATAAAGACAGGTTGGTATTTTTATTTTGAACAAATCTAGAATCTAAATAAAAGGTGTTTGAAGTATTCACTTTTTGTAATTCGTTATTTTTGACACTATCATTTACACGATTTTTATAACCAAATTCGGCAAAGACTTTGGTACTATCTCCAACACCTACAAACACTTCATAAGATTTGAATTTTTGACTTAACGGTGTTAATGTTTGTGTTGAAACAGCTCGTTGTTCATTATCCTCAATAGCTATTTTTGCACCTATCCAACTTTTATTCATACTATAAGTAACCCGATTATAAGACCTCAAGAAGGTCGAAACATTTATATTAGAATTAGCGTTTAAAAAACTAGAATATGATGAAATATTGAATTTATTCAGAAGTAAATTGGCATTTGCAACATGTCTGTTACCATTAAATCCTTCAGAAAAATTTAAATGCTCAAACTGATAATTAATAAATCCTTTTTTAGAATGAACCATTCTAAAGCCAGAATTCAGCAGTATTTGATTGCCCAAATTAAGACCTATACCGTTTATGTTGGTTTGGTCTAAATTCCAATCGCGGTTAAATTCTGGATTGTACAAACCTTCAATATTTCTGTAATCAGAACTTATATAATCACTATCAACAAATACATCAAAATTCCAAAGGCTGTCATTTTTAATAAGCGTTTGATTGATATTTATTTTTCCAGCATATCCATCATTATCAGCATCTCCTATATTCGAAAATGCGTTTAAATCCTTTTTACTTCCAGAAGCCTCAAAGTTGATGCTCGTTTTTTCAGAAGGTTTATAGCTTCCGTTTACAACAGCTATTTGCAGTTTGGTTGGTGCTACAAGCTGCACAATAGGCGCATAATTTCCTTGTAAAACACCCACATATTCGTAAATATTATTAATGGCATTAATATTACTTAAAGCATAATCGCCTTGGTTTTCACCAACCAATGTAAACGTGACCCTGTATAATTCATCATTAGGGTCGTTTGAAAACACAAAAGCTTCAACACCACCAATTAATTCTTTTTTATATAGAATCCTGTTTTCATTTAAAGCTTCTCGAACTTCTGATGGTGCGACCATTTGTGTCCTGTCATCACCAGCATCTGATAAAATCTGAACTTGTTCTTCTGATAAATTTTGCTGTAAAGGTTGGTTTTTAGCATCATTTTCAGAATATACCGAAACACCCATTTTTAGTTTTTCGCTTTCATACCTCCCTCCACCATAAGCTACAAAACGGGAATAATTACGTTCGCTGAATTGATAATCTACCGTAATTCGCATTTCGGAGGTTATAGGAAAAGTGGAATTAAAAATAATTTCACCGGCATTATAATCAATAATATAATCTTGGTCTTCGCCACGCTTTACTGCAATACCATTTACATAAACAGTTTCACTGCCCGAAACGATAAGCACAAATAATTCGCCATTTCGACCTTGAAGCTTGTACGGCCCTTGGTTGCCTTCTTGCGCTGTAAACTGACTGGTTGTAAACTGCCCACGTACAACAGCGCCCGCAACAAACAAATCAGTTTGTGCATCTTCTTCGCCTAATTTAACATTGAAATTTAATCCTTGAACACGTTTAGAAAAACTAGCAAAATAAGAATCGTTGTTTAGTAAATCAATATCACCAGCACGAACGTTCCAGCGGTCACTAAACAATTCAATAAATACCTGGTCAAATTCATCTAAACGTTGACTATAACCACTTTCTTGCAACGGGATGTTAGCATCTTGTATAGAGGCGCGCAAAGACACCTTATCATTTATTTTTCCAGTAATTTGAAGGTCTAATTCGCTATTTAAAACGGAGTTTTGATTGTTCCCAACCGTTACACCACGCGTTATACTACCCGAAGTAGTTAAACCATCAAACGGAATAAAATTTCTATCTGTATTGGATTGTGTTAGTTTGTACAATGTTTGATTATTACTATTGTTTTCAACAATAATGGTATCATCCAATTGCTTATAAGTTCTTGTTAAAAAATCAGGAAATTTTAGATAGTTTATTATGATGGAGTCGGTATCAATTGGTTTGTTAAAAGTTAAAAGCGCTTTGGCAAAATCAATATTATAAAAAGTAGAATCTATAAGCGTTTTATCTTTTTTTCTAATTGAAAAAACATTAGAATTTATACTTACGCTATCAATACGAATAGAATCTTTTACAGCAACTTTTTTAGTTCTATAGTTCGATTTTTGGGTTTGCGAAAACCCGCAAAAACCAATTAAAAGTACTAAAATGCATGTAAAAAACTTCATCAGATACTTAAACTGTAAATCGTTTAAAATATTTTAGTGAGACCCTATTTTAAGAAGCCTGTAAGGCGCACTCAAAACAGATGGACGAACTAATCCCGACTTTTTATGTCGGGATCTCAAGTATTCAACCTTTATGTTGAAAAAAAACGTTAAATCTCACTACATTTAATGGTGTAAAAGTAACGCATTATTTATTTTAGCAGAAATCAATACACTTTTAAAAAAAAGTGTATTGTCCTGACGAAGGTCAGGATTTTTTTAAACTTTAAAAAAATCAAATGAAAATCATATCCTATAACGTAAACGGCATTCGCGCAGCAGTCAATAAAGGTTTTATAGATTGGCTAAAAGCGGCAAATCCAGATGTTGTTTGTTTACAAGAAATTAAAGCATTAAAAGAGCAATTGGATTTAAGTCTTTTTGAAGAAGCTGGATACAAATATAATTACTGGTTCAGTGCTCAAAAAAAGGGATACAGTGGTGTGGCTATTTTAAGTAAAACAGAGCCCAGTCACGTGGAGTATGGCACTGGAATAGCATCTATGGATTTTGAAGGACGAAACATTCGGGCCGATTTTCCTGCCAGTTCCGTGGGCGGAGATGCTGTTTCGGTAATGAGTTTATATTTACCTTCAGGTACAAATGATGCCAGATTAAACCATAAATTAGAATACATGGATTTGTTTCAGGATAATATAAATAATCTTAAAAAAAATATTCCAAACCTTATTATTTGTGGCGATTATAATATTTGCCATGAAGAAATGGATATCCATAACCCTAAAATGAAAGGCGTTTCAGGATTTTTACCAGTTGAACGCGAGTGGATTGGAAGTTTTATTGATAGTGGATTCATTGACTCTTTTAGATTTATAAACCCTGAATTGCAACAATATAGTTGGTGGAGTTATCGTGCTAACTCACGTGCCAATAACAAAGGTTGGCGATTAGATTATGCCATGGTATCAAAACCATTGCAAGAAAACATAAAAAGAGCCGTTATACTATCTGAAGCAGTACATAGCGACCATTGTCCCATTCTAGTAGAAATAGAAAATTAAGTATTTAATAAATAATAAATGAACCCAAACAAAATGATTAAAAAAAGTATATTCACAGTATTAGCTCTAGTGGTTTTAGCCTCTTGTGTATCGCCAAAAGTATATAAAGAGTTAGAAGCAAAATATGCCAATTTAAAAAAGGAAAACAGAACGCTTTCTACAAATAACGAAGCGCTTATAAGTGCTAAAACAGCAGCCGAAAACGAATTGAAGCAACTACAATCAGCCTACGATGAAGCCGTTGCGCAGCGCGATAAATTACAAGCCGATTACAACGCTGCTCAATCTAATTTAGACAATCTAAAAGCCTCTTATAATGCTTTAGAAAAAAATAGTTCGGCAGCCATTACAGCAAACTCTAAAAAGAATAGAGAGTTGTTGGCACAGTTAGAGGCTAAAGAACAGGCATTAGCGGCAGAAAATGCACGTTTAGCAAAACTTAAAAAAGAGTTAGAAGACCGCTCAAACCGTGTAGCAGAATTAGAGCAGGTTATCGCTTCAAAAGATGCCGCGATGACGGCATTAAAAAATGCAATTTCAAAGGCCTTAACGGATTTTGAAGGCAAAGGTTTAACCGTAGAGCAGCGTGATGGAAAAGTGTATGTATCTATGGAAAATAAACTACTCTTTAGTTCTGGAAGTTGGGCAGTTGGTTCAGAAGGTACTAGAGCAGTTAGGCAACTAGGCAAGGTACTTGGAGACAACCCAGATATTGCCGTTTTAATCGAGGGTCATACCGACAATGTACCTTACAAAGGCAACGGCATCCTAACTAGTAACTGGGATTTGTCAACCAAACGCGCTACGGCAATCGTTAACATTTTACGAGAAAATAGCAATATAAATCCTGAAAATTTAACAGCAGCAGGACGTGGCGAATTTGCGCCAATTGCATCTAATGAAACAAAAGTAGGAAGAGCAAAAAACAGACGTATCGAAGTTATTTTAACACCAAAGTTAGACGAACTTTCTAAGTTGTTGAGTGAGTAGTATTAGCATTAGGGCGTTACCCGAAAAGGGTCGGGCTATCCGCTGTATCTTTTACTTTTTGTCATTCCTGCGAAGGCAGTAACGCATTACTATATCAAAAGTTCAATTAAAAAGATTCCCGCCGTAGTTTATCTTGAACGAATACGAAAGGTTGGAATGACAAATAAGCTCTTTATGAAATACACAACACTCCCAAACACCAATATAAAAGTTAGTAAAATATGCCTAGGCTCTATGACCTGGGGCAATCAAAACACCGAAGCAGAAGGACACGAACAGCTAGATTTCGCATTAGACCAAGGTGTTAATTTTATTGATACCGCAGAATTATATCCTGTTCCAGCCACTGCAGAAATGAGCGGACGAACCAGTAAAATTATTGGATCTTGGCTTAAAAAAACTGGCAACAGAGATAAAGTAATCCTAGCTTCAAAAATTGCAGGAGGAGGTGATTATACCGCACATATCCGTACCACAGGATTTAGCCCAAACGCAATTAAAGAAGCCATGGATTTAGAATTAAAAAGACTACAAACCGATTATATAGATTTATATCAGTTACACTGGCCAGAACGAGACACCAATAGGTTTGGTGTTAGAAATTTTAAGCTTGATACTAAATGGGAAGACAACTTTAACGAGATACTCCATAGTTTAGATTCTGAAATTAAAGCAGGTAGAATCAGAAACATAGGGATATCAAATGAAAACTCATGGGGCACCATGCGCTATTTAGAAGAATCCAGACATCATAATTTACCTAGAGTTGCGACTATTCAAAACGCCTATTCTTTATTAACCAGAACTTTTGAAACCGATTTAGCTGAGGTTGCCTTAAGAGAGAACGTTGGCTTATTGGCATACTCCCCAATGGCATTTGGAGTATTGTCTGGTAAATACATAAAAGGAACTGCCGCTGATAATGCACGTCTTAAATTATTTCCACGATTTGCTAGATATAGTGGTGAAAAAGCGACAGAAGCAGCAAAGCGTTATTTAAAAATTGCTGAGGATAATAACATGAGTTTAGCACAAATGTCTTTAGCTTTTGTAAACCAACAACCTTTTGTTACCAGTGCTATAGTTGGTGCTACTAATTTAAAACAGCTTAAACAAAATATTGAGAGTATAAATGTTACTTTAAGTGAAGACGTTTTACATCAAATTGATGAGATTCATAATATGATGCCTAATCCAGCACCTTAAATTTCCCAAAAGGCTACCGCTAAGCTCCCGCTTAGTGGCGGTATAGTAATAAAAATAGATGCTTTTACAATCCACTATGTAAAGGATGTAAAAGCTTTTTGTATTTTAGACTAATGAGTAGAAATTATAAATTTCATAATAAGTCAGGGTTGTATTTTGTGTCGTTTGCTACCGTATATTGGTTAGATGTTTTTATAAGACAAGCTTACTTTGATGTATTAGCGGAAAATATAAACCATTGTAGAGCCAAGAAAGACATGGAATTATATGCTTATTGTTTTATGCCAAGTCATGTACATTTAATTTTTCGATCTAGTGTTGATGAACCCGATGGGTTGTTAAGAAATTTTAAAAATTTTACGGCTAAGAAAATGATTGAAGCCATTGAAACTAACCCGCAAGAAAGCAGAAAAGAATATTTGTTATGATTTTTTGAACGTGCTGCAAAAAAGAAAAGTAATAGTTCTAAATATCAATTTTGGCAACACCATAATCAGCCTATTGAATTATGGACTGATTCAGTTATAAAACAAAAGATAGATTATACTCACTATAACCCAGTGGAAAGCGGTTTTATAACTAATCCTGTAGATTGGAAATATTCTAGTGCAAGAAATTTTCAGGCTGATCATGTCATTTTAGAGATTGATAGTACTGGGTTTTTGGGTTGATTATTTTTGCTTGCTGTTGTAGCCACTAAGCAAGAGCTTAGCGGTATCGAGTTTTTTCATAAGGATGAAAATAAAAAGGATAATAGACTTTATATGTATTAAACCAATCCTGTCCTAAATAAATTTTGGACACACTAAATCTAACCATTTTACTGATTTATTTCATTGCTTT
>NZ_BAABJJ010000026.1:0-37859 GCF_039543245.1 Algibacter agarivorans | reverse complement strand
ACAAATCAAATGTCTTGGACAGCAAACACCATAACCGAACTCTACAAAGCTAGATGGGAAGTAGAAATATTTATCAGGGATATAAAACAACAGCTGCACATAAAGTCTTTTATCGGAACGAGCCAAAATGCGGTTATGATACAGATTTGGACAGCACTTATAACTATTCTCATCCTAAAAGCACTAAAAACACAGGCCAAACATGCTTGGTATTTATCAAATTTAGTAGCTTTTATCAGACTTAATCTTTTTGTTAAAGTAGACCTGCACAAATGGCTCGATAATCCATTTGCAAAGGAACAACCTCCGCAAACAAGTATGTGCAAGGGGTTCTTTTTTGAGATTTAGTAAAAGCAATGAAATAAACCAGTAAAATGGTTAGATTTAGTGTGTCCAAAATTTATTTAGGACAGGATTGGTTTAGAATTGACTTTGACAAAAAAAAAGCGATATCTTAATAAATATATCTTAAACAGTGTTTAGGTATAATAGGTCATGACTCTCAAACAATTTTATATAATTTTCAATACATTTGTTTTCGATAAAATTTAAGGGGATTTCCTCCCGATAGCTATCGGGATTCGAGGGAATGAAAAAAAAATTATTTTTAATGAAAAACACAGCCTTAACAGAAACCCACAAAGCCCTAGGCGCAAAAATTGTCCCTTTTGCAGGTTATAATATGCCTGTTCAATATGAAGGTGTAAACATGGAACACGAAACGGTTAGAAATAGCGTTGGTGTTTTTGATGTTTCGCATATGGGCGAGTTTTTAATTGATGGCGAACATGCGCTTGAATTGATTCAAAAAGTATCAAGTAACGATGCTTCAAAATTGACCATTGGTAAAGCACAATACAGCTGTTTGCCAAATGATGAAGGTGGTATTGTAGATGATTTAATCATCTATAAAATTAAAGAAGAAACTTACTTATTAGTCGTAAACGCTAGTAACATAGAAAAAGATTGGAATTGGATTCAGTCAAAAAACGATATTGGTGCTACCATGCGTAATATAAGTGAGGACTACTCGCTACTCGCTATTCAAGGTCCAAAAGCCATTGAAGCCATGCAAAGTTTAACAAGTCATGATTTATCGGCTATTAAATTCTATAATTTTGTAGTTGGCGATTTTGCAGGTATTGAGAACGTTATTATTTCAGCAACGGGCTATACAGGAAGCGGTGGTTTTGAAATTTATTGCAAAAACTCTGAGGTTAAACAAATTTGGGATAAAGTACTAGAAGCTGGAGCCGATTTTGGTATTAAACCAATTGGTCTTGCAGCTCGTGACACCTTGCGTTTAGAAATGGGCTATTGCCTATACGGAAACGATATTGATGATACCACCTCGCCTATAGAAGCTGGTTTAGGATGGATAACAAAATTCACAAAAGACTTTACAAATTCTGAAGCGTTAAAAGCTGAAAAAGAACGTGGTTCAAATCGTAAACTCATTGCTTTTGAGTTGGATGAACGTGGTATTCCTCGTCATGGTTATGATATAGTTGATGGCAACGGAAACAAAATTGGTGTTGTAACTTCTGGTACGATGTCTCCATCACTTGGAAAAGGCATAGGTTTAGGTTATGTCCCAACTATTTTTGCTGATGTGAATAGTAAAATAAACATTCAAATACGTAAAAACGCAGTACCAGCAACAGTGGTTAAATTACCGTTTTATAAAAGCTAATTCCTTTTAGCTTGAAAATCACGAATGAAAAAGATGGTGAGGAAAGAAAGTAAACATAGCATTTTAATTTTAGGGGCCAGTGGTTTTTTAGGTGGTGCCATTTACAAAGAGCTCTGCTCCTATTTTAGGACTTTTGGCACTTACAATACTTCAAATAAATCCTTCGAAAAGAACAGTCACTTTTTTCAATATAATATGGAAGAAGACGATATTTATGAAATCTTAGATATTGTAAAACCTACTATTATTATTTCTGCACTTCGTGGCGATTTCTCAAAGCAAATCCTTTTACACCAACATCTGGCTGAATATGTTTTTACAAACAAAATCAGGCTTATTTTTTTATCATCGGCCAATGTTTTTGATGCCTATGTAAAATACCCAAGTTACGAACAGGATAAAACATACAGCAACAGTATTTATGGGCATTTCAAAATAAAAATTGAAAACATGCTATTGCGGTTGCCAAAAAAGCAAATCGCTATTTTAAGATTACCTATGGTTTTCGGTTCGCAATCTCCACGAGTTCAAGAAATCGTTCAATTGGTAAAAGCGAAAGAACCCATAGAAATCTTTCCAAATTTAATAATGAATGTAAATACATATTCTAAAATAACTCAGCAAATTCATTATATCATCAACAGAAATAAATCTGGTATCTTTCACTTAGGAAGTCATGATTTGGTTCACCATGATGATTTTATAAAGGAAATTGTTGAATCTTTTCAATTAGAAGAAACAGCCATTTATAAACGTGTTTATACCACAAATAATGATCGATATTTAGCGGTTTTACCAAAATTAAACAAACTCCCTAAACATCTTCAACTAGTAAGTCAAGATATACTTTCAGAATTAAAAATATAGATTGGTAATCACATTGAAATTGATTAAATTGAATTCCGAAAAAATACATTTAAAATGAAAAAACTTTCCGCAGACGACATCGAAAAAAAATTACTTCGCTTTCCAGATTGGGAATACTATGATAATGCCATACATGCGGAATTTGAATTCGATAATTTCAAGGATTGCTTTAGTGCCATGAGCAGAATTGCTTTTGAATGCGAAGCCTTAAATCATCATCCAGAATGGTCTAACGTTTATAATGTGCTAACTATTTCATTATCTACACATGATGCTGGTGGCGTAACAAACAAAGATTTTAAGTTGGCTGAAGCAATAGAAAATATTGTAGAACCTGATGAGGAATGAAAAATAATATTCAGTAGCAGTTTGCAGTCAATTCAAAATTAAAATTAATAACCATTATTTTGATAAGTAGATTTTTTTAAATTTGCGAGATTGAAAATTTAGGTAGAATTTAAAAAGATTCCCTCCCGATAGCTATCGGAGTTCAAGGGAATGACAAACAAAAATATATTATGGGAAGAGCTTTCGAGTTTAGAAAAGCAAGGAAAATGAAACGTTGGTCTGCCATGAGTAAAGCTTTTACTCGTATCGGTAAGGACATTGTTATGGCTGTAAAAGAAGGTGGGCCAGACCCAGATAGTAACTCGCGTTTAAGAGCCGTTATACAGAATGCAAAATCTGTAAACATGCCAAAAGACAATGTAGAGCGTGCCATAAAGAAAGCAAGTGAAAAAGGTCAGGGCGATTACAAAGAAGTCGTTTTTGAAGGCTACGCACCTCATGGTATTGCTGTTTTAGTAGAAACGGCTACTGATAACAATACGCGTACCGTTGCCAATGTGCGTAGTTATTTTAATAAATGCGATGGTAGTTTAGGAACTTCAGGATCTGTGGTTTTCATGTTCGACCATACTTGTAATTTTAGAATTAATGCTGAAGGTTTAGACCCTGAGGAAATAGAATTAGAATTCATAGATTTTGGTGCTGAAGAAGTTTTTGCAGATGACGATGGCATTTTAATTTATGCCCCTTTTGAAAGTTTTGGAGCTATCCAAGCAGAATTAGAAAGTAGAGATATTGAAATTCTATCATCTGGTTTTGAACGTATTCCTCAAGTTACAAAACAAATAACTCCAGAACAAGCTGAAGATGTTGAAAAACTATTGGAAAAGCTTGAAGAGGATGATGATGTACAGAACGTCTATCATACCATGGAAGAAACGGCATAATATTAAGCCTAAATATATTAAAAATAAAAAAAAGGAAGTAAATCCTCTTTTTTATTTTTAATATATTATTTATTCTTCACATAAATCAATTTAAATCGCGTATTGGGTTGGTCGCGTTGTTCCATTTCAAATTGTGGAAGTGATTTAAAAAGTGGTGTTAACTTTTGAAACCCAAAGTTACGCGAATCAAAGTTTGGTTGCTTTTTTAGAATTAAAGACCCTACATCACCTAAAAATGCCCAACCATCTTCATCGGCAGCATCGGCTACCGAATTTTTAAGAAGCCTAATAATCTTTGGTGTAATATTGTATAAATTGGCTTTTTTGGGTTTTCCTTCCTTAACATCTTTATCACTTTCATCGTCGGTTGCAAGGATTTCTAAATAAATAAATTTATCACATGCAACTATAAATGGATTGGGAGTTTTCTTCTCTCCCATACCATAAACTACCATGGCAGCTTCACGTAAACGTGTGGCAAGTCTTGTAAAATCACTATCGGAAGACACCAAACAAAACCCATTAACTTTTTCAGAATATAAAATATCCATAGCATCAATAATCATAGCAGAATCCGTTGCGTTTTTCCCAGTCGTGTAACCATATTGCTGTATAGGCGTTATGGCGTTTTCAAGCAATACATTTTTCCATTTTGATAAATGTGGTTTGGTCCAATCGCCATAAATCCTCTTAATTGTTGGTGTTCCGTATTTAGTTATTTCTTCCATCATTTCAGAAATATACTTTGATGGAATATTATCGCCGTCAATTAGTACGGCTATTTTTGTGTCTTGTATCATAGATGCTAAAGATAAAAAAATATAGCAGAAGGCATAGGTAGCCTCTTATTAAATATTTTAACTTTTCTTTAGACACTTAAACCTCAACTAATTCTTACTTTTACAAGGACTAATTCAAGTAACTAGGACAATCTCCTAAAAATCATTTTTTGATATTATGAAACATCCATAACTAAAACTTGATACCCAAGTACAATCATTAAATGGATGTTACATGTGACCATTGAAAAAAAATAAATATAAACACATGAAACTACAAAATTTAAGGGCATTCAAATTTGTTTGCTTAGTATTTGCTTCACTCCTCTTTTTTTTAACACCCCAACACATGGAAGCACAAAGCAAAATAAAAAAGGGCAAGAAAAAACACAAAACAGAAGTACCCGCTCCAACTCCGAAAAAGGATAAGAAGAAAACTATTAAAGACTTAACAAAGTCTAGTAAGAAAATTGAAGGTCTTTTTACAATGTACCAAGATACAATAACGGGGTCGCTTCAAATGGTCTTATCAGAAAATCAAATAAATAAAGAGTTTATATATTTTATTCAAACCGTTGATGCTCCAGGAGATTTAGGATTTGCTGGTAGAGGTATTTATGGAAAGTCGAAAGTGTTTAAAATTCAAAAATATTTTAATAAAATTGAATTTATAACTCAAAACACTTCTTTTTACTTTGATGAAAGCAAAGCCATAGCTAATGCAAAAGAAGCGAATATTAGCAACGGAAATATGGCAAGCCTAAAAGTTGAAGCTCATGATAAAAAAGATGGGCTTTATCTTATAAAAGCTGATGGATTGTTTTTAAAAGAAGTTTTTTCTCAAATAAAACCACCTAGCAGGCCTGGAGGATCACCTACAGCCTTTAAGCTTGGTAATCTTGATAAGGAAAAAACAAAAATTATAGCAATAAATAATTATCCCAAAAACATAGATCTGGTTATAGAATATATATACTCAAAGCCTTCCACAATAAATGGAGGCTCTAATGCTGTTGTTGATGGTAGAAATGTAAGCATTAAAGTAAACCATAGTTTAATTGAAATGCCTGATAACGATTATGAAATAAAGTTAGATGACCCAAGGGTTGGCTTTTTTACAACACAAGTGGATGACAAAACATCAATGAGCTCTGCACCATACAGAGATTTAGTACACAGATGGCATTTAAAAAAGAAAGATCCAAATACCGCTATTTCGGAACCTGTTACCCCTATTACCTGGTGGATGGAAAATACAACACCCAAAGAAATTAGACCTATAATAAAAAAAGCAGGAGAGCAGTGGAATATTGCTTTTGAAAAAGCTGGTTTTAAAAATGCTATTGTAATCAAGCAACAACCTGATGATGCAGAATGGGATGCTGGCGATATCAGATATAATGTATTACGCTGGACTTCTTCGCCACAAACACGAT
Source organism: Algibacter agarivorans (assembly GCF_039543245.1). Taxonomy (NCBI): domain Bacteria; kingdom Pseudomonadati; phylum Bacteroidota; class Flavobacteriia; order Flavobacteriales; family Flavobacteriaceae; genus Algibacter; species Algibacter agarivorans. Next base: position 31,849 of record NZ_BAABJJ010000026.1, on the reverse strand, counting down.
TTGGTGGCTATGGCCCTTCTTTTGTAAACCCTAGAACTGGACAAATTTTGGGAGCGGATATTATGATTGAATATGCTGTACTTGCAGGTTCTCTTAGAGGTGAGAAATTGTTTGAAAAAGCTGCTTTAAATACTTATTATGAAGAAATGACTGAGTTTATAAACACAGATAATCATGATATATACTGTGCGGCTGGACAAATGGCACAGCTTGATAATATGTTTGGGACAATTGCAAATACAGTTTTTGATGAAGATGGTATTGAAAAAAGTAAGATGGTTAATCAATTTTTACACTTTCTTATTTTACATGAAATGGGGCATACTTTAGGATTAAACCATAATATGAAGTCTAGTCAATTGCATTCAATAAGCGATATTAACAATGAAGATATTACTTCAGAAATAGGTCTTATGGGGTCGGTAATGGATTATCCTGCAATCAATTATAATAACGATAGAGATAATCAAGGGCAATATTGGACGATGAGACCTGGACCTTATGATATTTGGGCCATTCAGTTTGGTTATCAACCCATGTCAGAGATTGAAACCAAAGCATTATTATCAAAATCCACGCAACCTGAATTAGTATTTGGTAATGATGCTGATGATATGCGCAGTCCAGGTAAAGCTATAGACCCGTTAGTAAATGTTAATGATCTAACTAATGATGCCATTCAATACGCTATAAATAGAATTAATTTGTCTAATGAAGTTGCAAAAGAAGTATTAGCCAAATATAAAGTTCAAGAAAAAGGCAACTCATACCAATTATTAGGGAATTCTTATTTTGTACTTACTGGACAACAAGCGGCGGCGGCTAATACCATTTCCCGCTATATTGGAGGTATTTATATAGATAGAGGTATGGTTGGCCAAAAAGGGGCTACAAAGCCATATACTCCTGTTAGCTTACAAGACCAAAAAAGAGCCATGACTGCATTAGGCAAATATGTTTTTTCATCTAACTCTTTTTCTGCACCAAAAGAACTTTATAATTATTTAGCACCACAACGCAGAGGTTTTAATTTAAGAAGTAAGAATGAAGACCCTAAAATTCATGATCGTGTATTAGGTATTCAAAAAAGCGTTTTAATGCATCTTCTTCACCCAAATACACTGCAACGCATAACAGATTCTGGACTATACGGAAACAAATACACTTTATCTGCATTTATGACCGATTTGAACAATGCTATTTTTAAATCTGATATTTATAGCAATGTAAATTCCTTTAGACAAAACCTACAATTAGAATATACAAATATGTTGATAGATATGGTAACAGGAAAGCAAACCAGTAAGTTTACACATAATTCTAAATCGATGGCTTTATATAATTTAAAGGCTATTAGAGCTATGGCTGCCCCATCTGGGAATATAGCTTCTAGAGCACATAAACAACATTTAAGAACCTTAATTGATAATGCCGTAAAGGAAATTAAATAGAAAGTAATAACATTAAAAACTATAAAAAAAAGCTACTTCATTAACGGAGTAGCTTTTTGCTTTTGGGGATAGCTGGATGTTTCTTTTTAGGAACAAGTAATTGTTTACTTTATGTTTCATCTGCTATATTGATTATAAAACAATTTCTATGCCAAATTAATTTTCAGATAAGTTAACAATTAAGAATACTCAGGAACCTTCCCTTTTACACCTTTGAAAAAATTATGCATAAATTCAAAATCTGCGGCAGCATCATCAGTAGGATAAAACGGTTCTGATATTTTATTCTGTTTATTCTCAAAATCGAGTGTAAACATAATGACAGGTACTTTTGCTTGTTTTGCAATAAAATAGAAACCTGTTCGCCATTCAGTTACTTTTTTCCTAGTACCCTCTGGCGCTAAAGTTATTCTAAATTCCTCCTTTTCCTCAAAAAGCTTGGCAATAGTTTCTACTTTATTCTCTTTGGATTTCCTGTTTATTGGAGCACCTCCTAAAGCTTTAAAAAACCAACCAATTGGAAATACAAACAACTCTTTTTTTCCAACAAAATTTGTCTTTACATTTACAACAGCTCGCAACAAAATACCTATATAGAAATCATGCCAACTGGTATGTGGCACTGCAATAATAACTGCTTTTTTAACAACATTTTTTGAAAAATCGGTATTACCAACAACCTGCCAACCTAAAATTTTAAAATAAATAAGTTTGGCTAACCATTGCATATTACATCTTTTGGTAAAGCGTTTTTAATTTTTCAGGAGTAATTGTTTTTTTCCAATTTTTCCCTAGTGCATTTTCCCAAAGCGGTTCAAGGCTTAATGCAACTTTGATCATAACATTAAAATCTGAATCGCTTAAATCTGCACATAGACCTTGTGGCAATATAATATTATGCTTTGCCTTCATTTGTTTGAAAAGTTTAACACCTTCTGGATAGAATTCTTCTAAATGATCAAAAACAATACAGTTACCAATACCATGCTTAGTTCCTAATAAGTAGGATAAACCATAACTCATAGCGTGTGCTACACCTACTTGAGAATACACAATACTCATACCTCCGTGCCATGACGCCATCATCAGTTTTTCTTGAGATTCAATTTCAGAAAGGTTATCTTCTAAGAATATTTGTTTGCACAAATCCAAAGCCATGTTACCATAGCTTTCGCTGAATGCATTCAGATAAGTACCTGTTAATGATTCTACACAATGAATATAACAATCCATACCTGTAAAAAACCACTGGTCTTTAAGTACGCCTTTAGATAATTCTGAATCTAAGATAACTTGGTCGAAAGGTGTGAAATCTGAATTTATACCTAATTTTTTTTCTGGTCCAGTTAGCACTGTTGTCCTTGAAACTTCTGACCCTGTTCCTGATATGGTAGGGATACCAACATGATATAAGGCTTTACTTTTAACCAAATCCCAGCCTTGATAATCTTGAGCATGACCTTCGTTTGTTATCAATATAGACACTGCTTTAGCCAAATCTAATAATGTCCCTCCTCCTATACCAATAATACCAGAAGGGCGCTGTTTAGATTTTAAAATGATGTCTTCTACAAGATTATCAACTTGTGATGTTTTAGGTTCTTCATCTGCAGAAACAAATATAATTCTATCATCATAAGATAATTGAATCCTAGATGTTAACCATGCATTATTTTTAAAGACATCGTCTACTAAAAAAATAAAAGGAGCATTTAAACCTAAGCGTTTAGGAGCTAAAACTTCATTTAATTGATTGAAACTACCTCTGCCAAAAATAACTCTTGGCACCATTGGAAAGTTTTTAAAACTCATTCTTTTATATTTTCTTTTACAAATGCCAAAAATACTATTATTTTAATTTCAACACGTTTAAAAATGCTTGGTTTTATTAAAATAGTATTTATGTATTTGGTTAGTTCATTAATTCTAATAAATCTCTTAAGCTCTTTATAGTCTTGTAATCTTTTCCATTTGTTTCTTTTTCCGTTACTTGTTCATGCTCCCAAGTAGTATGAAATGGCACATGAACAGCATGCGCTTTTATATTTACTAATGGTAAAACATCCGATTTTAATGAATTGCCAATCATTAAAAATTCAGAAGGCTTAATATCTAAATGATTCAATAATTTTGAATAATTATCTTCTTTTTTGTCGCTTAATACTTCAATATGATGAAAATAATTGGTTAAGCCAGACTTTTCCAGCTTACGCTCTTGATCTAATAAATCGCCTTTTGTCGCAAGTATTAACCTGTATTTCTTTGATAAGGCCTTTAAAACATCCTCTACACCATCAAGTAATTCAACGGGTTTATTAAGCATGTCTTTTCCAATATTTAAAATGGCTTCAATAGTTTTAGGAGACACATTGTGGTTCGATAATTCTAAAGCCGATTCTACCATAGATAAAGTAAAAGCCTTTACTCCATAGCCATATAAAGGAAGATTTCTTATTTCCATTTTAAAAAGCTCTTGATCAATCTTATTTAGTGTTTCATATTGGGATAATATGTTACCAAACTCTATTTCAGCTTCTCTAAAATAGGTTTCATTAATCCAAAGGGTATCATCAGCATCAAAGCCAATAACTTTAATATTTTTGTAACCTTTATTCAATATATCTTTATTTAATTTATCAATTTAAGATTAGAAATTAGTTTAAAAACAATTCCTTAGTTAGAGGGAATGACATCTTCATTTCCATAATTTCTTTGCGCGCTCTAAATCTTCGGGGGTATCAATCTCAACACCTTGCACATCGGTTTCAACCATTTTAATGCGCTTTCCATATTCCAAATACCTTAATTGCTCTAATTTTTCAGAAGCTTCTAATGGCAACATAGGTAATTTATAAAAATCCAAAATAGCTTGTTTTCTAAAAGCATAAACTCCTTTGTGCTTAAAATATTTTACTCTAACGTTTTTATCTCTAGCATATGGAATTGGGCTACGTGAAAAGTATAATGCAAAGTTAGTTTGGTCAACAATAACCTTTACCGTATTAGGATTATTTATTTCTTCTTCATCTTCAATATGAACCATTAATGATGCTAAATCGACTTCTTTGTTGGGGTCATTTTCAAATACTTCGATCAGTTTTTTTAAAGATTCTTTATCTGTAAAGGGTTCATCTCCTTGAACATTTATAACCACATCAATATCTAAAAACTCAACAGCTTCGGCTATTCTATCACTACCGCAATCATGCTCCTTTTTACTCATCATGGCTTTACCTCCATTATTTACAATTTCGTTATAAATAATATCACTATCGGTAACCACAATGACATCATCAAATAAATTTGTAGCAACAGTAGCTTCGTAAGTTCTGGTTATAACGGTTTTGCCACCAAGATCTTGCATAAGTTTACCTGGAAAACGTGACGCAGCATAACGCGCAGGAATCATTGAAATTATTTTCATCTACTCAAAATATTGTGTTTCAAAAATAGTATAAATTTCTAGGTTTTAGACTTTAGTTGATTTAAACTTTTTATACAATTTAAAAATTACGAATAATATAAATATTACAAGAATACCAGCTAAAATAGGCAGAAATATAGAAACAACAGACATAACTAAAGATGTACCTGTTTCAACCATAGAAACAATGGGATTCCCCAAACCTCCAGTGGTTACTGTTGATGCTAAACGTGTTGTGCTAGACGTTCCTGCTATAGCTGCTGCTGTACCTCCGCCTGCAATAATAGCTAAAGACCAAGTAATTACAGGGCTTAAATCGGCTACAGTAGATTGCAAAATGGCTGTTCCTGCAAGCGCCGCTAAGGGCACAGCTATACTATCCAATACATTATCTATATAGGGTATAAAATAGGCGAATATTTCAACAAGTGTGGCTACACCTAATATAATTAATGCGGTGGAACTCCCGATCCATTGCCAAGATTCGTTAAGTAGCCATACATCAAAATAAGATGCCAAACTTAAAGCGAATAATGGTAAAAACACTCTGAAACCTACTGATGCTGAAAGACCAACACCAAGGCAAATACTTATAATGGTTTCTATAGTCATAAGCTTCTCCCTCCCCTAAGTCCCTTCGGGGACTTTTGTTTATAGTTAATAATTATTCAAACTTACATTAATTCCCAAACTATAATATTTACACACAAAGCCGCAATGGCGCCAAGATATATGGCGGATTATTATGCTAATTTTGATCTCTCAATAAATCATTTTATAATGAAAGTGAAAAGTTTCAGAATTCAACGAAACTGACTGTAAACTGCCACTGTTCACTGCGACTTTTTTACTTCATTCTTCAAAAAAATCATCATTAAAGCCAATAAGATACAATTTTTCTTTGGCTCTAGTTACTGCGGTATATAACCATCTCAAATAGTCTTTATCAATACCGTTAGGCAAATAAGGCTGCTCTACAAAAACGGTCTGCCATTGGCCTCCTTGAGATTTATGACACGTAATAGCATATGAAAACTTAACCTGTAAAGCATTAAAATGCTTGTTGGCTTTTACTTTTAAAAACTTTTTATACTTGCTCGTTTCGCTTTCAAAATCTTTCATCACTTCTTGATATAATCTATTGGAATCTTCATAAGGCAAAGACGGTGTTTCAGCATCAATTGTATCTAAAAGCAAAACGGTTTCAAAAGGACTCATTTTAGGATAATCTACCATCCGTATTTTAACTTCCGCAAAGCGAAACCCATAAAGTTCTTGAATACTAAAAATTTCTAAAACTTCTACAATATCTCCATTGGCTATAAAACCTGCTTCAGTGGTTGGCTTTATCCAGAAATAATTATTTTTTACTACCATTAAATAATCTCCAGCAGTTAATTCGTTTTCATTAAAAAGAATCCTATTTCTAATCTGTTGGTTATATAAATTGGCACGTTTGTTACTTCTAACAATTATAGCTGTTTCCTCTTTTCCTAATTCACTATAAGCATCATTTATAGCGTCCATAATTTCATAGCCATCAATAAGCCTTATAATATCTTTAAAACCTGCTAAATCAAACTTAAATGAATCGTGCACGCTATGTGATAAAGCCTCGCGCAAAACCGTGGCATTAGCAAGAATACCGGAATCCTGTTCTTGTCTCACCACTTCATCTAATTCCATTCTAGTCACTTCTTTGTTATAGTTTAAAGCTATTCTATTTTCATCTAGAGCAGGGCTAACATCTAATTTCACTGGCGGTAACTGAGCGGTATCACCAATTAAAAGTAATTTGCATTGATAGCCGGAATATACATATTGCATTAAATCATCTAACAAGGAACCGTTTTCAAAAAGTTTAGAATCTCCAGGCGTATCAGGAATCATAGAAGCTTCGTCTACTATAAAAATGGTGTTTTTATGTTTATTGGGTTGCAAAACAAATTTTACGCCACCGTTTTTTTCTTTTTTAGGAAAATAAATTTTTTTATGGATAGTAAAGGCTTCTTTTTTGGAATAATTTGATATCACTTTAGCGGCTCTTCCAGTAGGCGCCATTAAAACTGCACTTTTTTTAGCTTTCCATAAATTAGTTACAATAGCACCAACAATGGTTGTTTTACCAGTACCTGCATAGCCTTTAAGCAAATAAAGGGCATTAGGGTCTTTGCTAAAAATAAATTCGGCTAGCTGTTGTAAAACAATATTTTGTTTTAGTGTTGGTTGAAACGGAAACTGTTGTTTTATAAGCGAATAAAACTCTGATGCGGTCATTTAAAATGATATAAAATTATAAATTATTCAAAGATAGAATGATTTTTACTCGCTTTGGTTTTTACGATTAAAAAAAAATTGTAGATTTGCTAAATACCATTAACAAATTTTAAATTAAAGAACATACTATGTTAACATTTATTCTTATTGCAGTTGCAGTGATTTTAGTTACAATTGGCTTGGTTAAGTTAGTTGACAAATTTATTCCTTCTAAGTTTAAACCTGTTTTAAATATAGCGCTTTGGTTATTAATTGGCTTTTTAGGTTATCAAACTTATATGTCTATATATGAGCCTATACAATTCAACAAACTAAAAAACAAACGTTATAAAACGGTAATTGCTAGTTTAATAGACATTAGAGACTCTCAACTCGCTCACAGACAGGTAGTTGGGAGGTTTTCGAATAATTTTGATCATTTAATTAAGTTTATCGATACCGCAAAATATACGCTAACACAACGTAGAGACTCTAGTATTATTGATGAAGTGTTAACAAAAACTTACGGTGTTGATACTTTTAAAGATATTGTAATCATTGATACTTTAGGGTATGTTCCAGTAAAAGATTCTTTATTTAAAACATCAGATCGATATAAAAGCATGATGAATGTGCCAAATACAGAAGGTAAAAAATTCAAACTACAAGCTGGATTTATTGAGCAAAACAATATAAAAATACCAGTATTTGAAGCTTCTGTAAAAAAGAATGTCATTTTAGCTGATCAAAACAAAGACCTTGTAATGCAAGAAAATCAAGTAGTATCTGTAGATGGTGTTAATGGAGATGCCCTAAAAGTAGGTTCTATGGATGAAGTTAATACAACTGGTAACTGGCCAAAAACTTATGGCTCTGCCGAATAACACAAATAAAATATTAACAAATCTGGAATTGTCCATTCAACTAAGTTTGAGTGGACTTTCTTTTTGTATACTAAATAGAAATTCAAATACAGTAACTGCTTTAAAAACGTTACGTTTTCAAAAAAAGTTAAATCCTTTAGAAGTCTTAGATAAATTAAAAAAACTGTTTGAAACTGAAAACGCTTTAAATGATTCTTTTTCAAAGGTATGTGTAATTCATGATAATGACTTGTCTGCATTAGTCCCAAAAACCTTGTTTAGTGAAGATTGTTTAGCAGATTATTTAAAGTTCAATTCAAAAATACTTAAGTCTGATTTTATAACGTATGATACTATTGCCATAAACAATAGCGTTAATGTATATGTGCCTTATATAAATATTAACAACTTTATTTATGACCGATTTGGTGCTTTTACCTTTAAACATGTGTCTACTATTTTAATTGAAAGTATTTTACATATTGAAGAGCATGCAGATTCAACTAAGCTTTATATTAATGTTAGTGAAAATCATTTTGAAATTATAGCTGTAGAAAAAACAAAACTATTGTTATACAATACTTTTGAGTATGGTACAAAAGAAGATTTTATTTATTACATCCTATTTACCGCCGAACAGTTAAATCTAGACCCAGAAACCTTAAAGTTAGTTTTTATTGGTAATATTATTAAAGATGATGAACTATACAACATTGCCTATAAATACATTAGAAATATAAGCTTTACAAATAGAAACGACACCTTTAAACATGCTAAAGTCTTGAAAACTAATTATTCAAATTTCACCCTACTAAAAAGCTTTTAATGCGCATTATATCAGGATTATATAAAAGTAGAAAGATTGTAGCACCTAAAAACCTGCCTGTGCGACCAACCACAGATATGGCAAAGGAATCTTTATTCAACATTATAAATAACCTATATTATTTTGATGATATTTCTATACTCGACTTGTTCTCAGGAACCGGTAACATAAGTTACGAATTTGCATCAAGAGGCACCGAACAAATTACCTGTGTAGACCAAGATTTTGGTTGCATTAAATTTATAAACCAAACGGCCGAAGCTTTTAAAATGCCCATTCAAACTATTAAAAGCGATGTTTTTAAATTTTTAGAAAAAAGCAATCTTCAATCTAATATTATTTTTGCCGACCCGCCTTATAGCTTTACTGACGAGCAGTTTTATAAAATTCCGGAACTCGTTTTTCAAAATAATTTATTGTTAGAAGAAGGGCTACTTATAGTCGAACATTCTAAGCATACGGACTTATCTAAGCTTGAAAATTTTAGTTACTCCAAAAGCTATGGAGGCAATATGTTTAGTTTTTTTGAAATTCTTTAGACGAATTTTATTTTTATAATATCTTTTTTTTAAGTACTTTAGAACTCTCCTTAAGATAGTCCCCAGTGTCTATCCGTTTTAAACTTCATAAATGCCTAATTTATTTTGAGCATTAATTTCCTATTTATATTGTGGTTAACTATTAATTAATTTAAAACCACTACAAATGAAAAAACTTTTTTTATTGGGACTTGCAACCATTCTTTTTGTTGCTTGTCAAAACCAGCCACAGCGTTATTTTGAAGAATCTCCAGAAATTGAAACCCTAAAAGCTGGTATTAAAGCCTACGAAGCACAAGACTGGGATAACTGGAAAGCTAATTTTGCAGATACTGCAAAAGTTTTCCATAATACTAATAAGGGCGTCTCTCCAGATGAAATTATGGTTGGGATGAAACAAATGCTTTCAAACTTTTCTTCTTACGGCTTTTCTAAAGAAGGAGGCGTTTATGAAATGGTAATTGACAAAGACGGCAAAACTTGGGTAAACTATTGGAACCATTGGGGAGGTAAAGCCAAAGTGACGGACAAAAAATTAACAATACCAGTACATCTTACTGTAGAATTCGTAAACGGAAAAATAGTTAATGAATATGCCTATTATGACACTGCTGGAATTGGAGCTACCATAGCAGAAATAGAAGCTGCTAAAGCTGCCGAAGAAAGTGAATCTCCAGAAGAATAAAACTTAATAAACAAATTATGAAAACAATCAAATCAACTTTTGTAATAGCATTAATTTTATGCTTTACATTTAATGTATCCCAAGCACAAAAAATGTATAACGTACATCAAGACAACGTTAATCCTTCTATGTTAATGGAATATGAAAAAGTTGCCAAGGAATTTAACGAAGCTTGCGTTAAACATAACTTTCAAGGTCAGTGGTTAACAGCTACTATGGATGATTTTAGATATTTATATGTTTCTCCTATGGAAAATTTTGCAGAATTAGACAAACCACTATTTGCCGATATGGCAAAAGCTATGGGTGATAAATTTGGAGAAATGTTCGAACGTTTTGATAAATGCTATGATTCCCACGGGAATTATATTATTGTTCTAGATGAAAAATTATCATATATGCCCGATGGTATTAGCCAAACACAAGAAGGGCAAGATTATCGTAATTATTATTTTATCCATTATACGCCTCAAAACGCAAAAAAATTAAAAGAAGGCATGAAAGCGGTAAAAGACATGTTTGCATCCAAAGGATCTAAAAATTATTACAGAATTTATAAAACTGGATTTGGAAATCCTAGTAGTTACTACATGGTTGCTATGTCTAGCAAAAATGCTATTGATGCAGCGACTAAAGAAAAAGCTAATCAAGAGCTTTTAGGTCCAGAACGCTTTGAAACTTTTAACAAAGTGATGAATTATGCTTCAAAAATGGAAGAAATGACTGGAGAAATCAGAAGAGATTTATCGTATTCTCCAAAATAATTTTATCAGCTGTAAAAAAGTAACCAGCCCATGTATTAACCAAAAACCCTTCTTGCAATTCAAGAAGGGTTTTTTATGGAAAAGTAAATCTATAAGCCGAATTCTGTAATCCGCAAAAGCGAACTCCTTATCATTTATCTACGTATATTGTTACCAATACACTTTAGCTGTCTACCCTCCAACAATCGAGCGTGCAGCCCTCAAACGTTGGTTTACATGACATTGCACCACATAGAGTTTACCTGGTTTCACTACAGCATGACCTGTACATACTTTCTGTTGCACTTTTCCTAACCTCACGGCCGGTGGTTATTAGCCACTATGTTGCACTACGGTGTTCGGACTTTCCTCCCAATTTAACTTGAGCGATAAGGCGATTTACTTAAGTGCAAAATTACGAAAAGAAATTCCAAAATCTAAGTTAAAAAGAGTTTTCCAAGGTTTGTCTTGGAATTCCGTTGAAATTGTCATTCCCATGCAAAAGGAAAACTAAACATTTGGGCGTTACCTAATCCCGATAGCTATCGGGAGGGTCAGGCTTTCCAATATATCTTTCTTATACTAAACTTGTTTCAGTATCTCATCAAATATTTTCTATATATTTTAGAGTAAGTTTTAAATCAAACTTAGAGCAAGGCACAATAAAGGATGCCATTTCAATCCTTAACGCGCTTATTTGCAAGCTTTTGTTATTAAGCAAAAGATATTTTGTTTTTGAGAGGTTCGTTTAACTTTTTTATAAACCCTTTTTTATATTTCATATCTCAAAAGCCTCAAAGCATTCAGTACGACAATCAGAGTAGAACCTTCATGACCCACCACTGCCGGGCCAATTGCTATTGTTCCCATAATTGTCAAAGGAACTAAAAGAGCTACCATGCCCAAGCTTATAACTAAATTTTGTTTTATGATGAGTTTCGCTTTTTTGCTCAGACCAATAGCGAATGGAAGATTATCCAGCTTATCAGCCATCAATGCAATATCTGCTGTTTCCAGAGCAACGTCTGAACCTGCTGCTCCCATGGCAATACCAACAGTGCTTTTTGCCATTGCAGGAGCATCATTTACGCCATCTCCGACCATTGCTACACGACCTTGTTGTAGCTTTAGTTGTTCTATTGCATAAACCTTATCTTCTGGAAGCAAACCTCCCATTGGGTCAGTAATCCCAATCCTCATAGCAATGGCATCAGCTACTTTCTGATTATCTCCAGTGAGCATAACCATCCGTTTTATGCCCATTTTTTTCAAAGTGGCAAGGGTAGAAATAGCCTCAGGTCGGGCAATATCCATTACCGAAATAATGCCCATATATTCATCATCTTGATGAATAATCATGGCGGTATGCCCCCCTGATTCGAGTTCCGACATTTTTAAATCAATTTCTTCTGAAACTTTCTCTCCAGTCAGCTCTTCAAAAAGCCTTCTGTTGCCAATACGGATTATGCTACCCTCCCAATTGGCTAGGATACCTCTTGCTGTTATTGCTTTTAAGTTTTCCGCTTTAGGGATTTCGATATCCCCCAATTCTTTTTTTCCAGCTTCAACAATGGCAGCTGCCAATGGATGATCGCTCAATGCTTCAACCGCAACAGCTATTTTTAACAAATGTGTTTTTGTGGTTGTTCCAAACGGAATAGCATGGGTCAATGTAGGCCTGCCTTCGGTGAGCGTTCCTGTTTTGTCAAAAGCAATTGCACTTATTCCTCCTAAATCTTCAAGTGGGCGACCACCTTTAATCAAGACTCCTTGGCGTGCGGCTCTAGCTATTCCTGCCAATACGGCACTTGGTGTGGAGATAGCCAATGCGCAAGGCGATGCAGCAATTAGCACGGACATAGCTCTGTAAAAACTCTTCTCAAAGGTTTCATTAACAACAAGGAAAGCAAACAGTAATAATATAACTAAAACTAAAACAGAAGGAACATAATATTTTTCAAACTTATCGGTGAGTTGTTGGGTAGGAGATTTTTGTGTTTCGGCTTCCTTTACCAAAGTTATTAATCTAGAAAGCGTACTATCCTTAGCTTGCTTCAATACTTTAATTTCCAGTACCCCACTGCCATTCATAGTACCTGCAAAAACGCGGTGTTCCGGTAATAGTTTATTTACCTCATTTTCTGTTTGCCAATTAAGACTTGGGCGTTTATCTATGGGTAAACTTTCACCCGTAATCGATGCTTGGTTAACAGGGCTTATTCCTTTTGTAACCACACCGTCCGCAGCTATTTTGGTGTTGGGTTTTACAACTATTATATCTCCTAGTTTAAGCTGTTCGATATGTACTTCCTTCAATTCGCCATTGATTTTTAACAACGCCATCGGAGGTGCTAAATCAGAAAGTGCAGCTATGGATTTTCTTGCCCGCTTCATGGCATAATGCTCTAAGGCATGCCCCAAACTAAATAAAAAAAGCAATAAAGCGGCCTCTCCCCACTTTCCCAATGCCGATGCACCTATTGCTGCAAATAACATTAGAAAATCTATTTCAAACTTTCCTTTCAGGGAATCTTTACTTGCGGTAATAAAAGTGAAGACCCCTCCAAAAGCAGCACCGATAATAAAAAAAGTAGTTGTTATGCTTTCCTGAACATTAGCAATATAAGAGAAAACAACACCTGTAACCCAAAACACACCACTAATTACCGCAAAATAGAGTTCGGTATTTTCTCCAAAAACATGAAAAAGGAAATCCTTTTCATGACTGGCTTCTTTGTATGCTTGATCATCGTTACTTTTTATGTTGACAATTTTCAAACCTAATTTTCTAACCGATTTAATTATGTCTGGTTGATTTGTTTGATTGGCATCCCATTCCACTAACATGACTCCTGACACTGAAACAGACACCTCTTTTACACCTCTTTTTTTACTTAAAATTTGTTCAATTCTTCTAGCTTTCCGAGTATGTTGAATTTTTCCTATTTCGACTTGGAGTTTATTCATGTTTGATTTATACACACTTTAATTATTCTTTAATGATAGTACTATACTAAAACATTCTCCAAATTAGAATCTATACAGAAAATACCAGATATTCGCGACTCGTTTACCATAATAATCATGTCTGCGGTAGACATATCAGCATCAGCACTAAATATATTAACATCAGCATTTCTATATTTTTTTACGTTGCTCAAAAGCCCCCCATCCTTAACACTAATGTTGGTTTTCTTAGGAAATCTAATCATCGTTTTAATATCCTCAATATCTGTTTTCGAGAATTTTGAATTCGGATTATCATCAACAATAATGGCGTCAATTTCGCCTTTCCAGTTCTTGCAAATTAGAAGCGATAAAAGTGTTGCTAAATCATTATTTCCAATATTAAAAGTTTCTTTCCAATTAGCTGGAACATTTGTTAACCAGAGATTTATGTTTTTTTCAATGGCTAAACTTGCTGTAGAGAACGGAATATACATAATCATTCCAAAATTATTCCTTTTAACATCAGCTATTAGTTTATCATAAAAATCCAGGTTAGCATTTCCAGTGTCAACACTTACAAAAATAATATTGGGCTTAAAAAAAGCAGCGTTAAGCGATTGCATACTAATATTGATAGTCGTATTGAGTTCTCTGTTTTCAACAAATGCATAAGAAACAGAAATACCACTTTCATTATATTTCTGCGAAGCATTTTTCAAAAACAACTCTATGTTTTTCTGTTCTTCTGGATTTTCATTAAACAACGATAGTATTTTAATAGACCCATTAGGATGAATAATGGAATGAATTAGTTTGTAAGAACTTCTAATTTCCTTCGGCATGGTCATTGGTATTAAAAGATCAGGACGCCATGATCTAACTTCCTTTTGAGGACTTAGATTACTGGATTTTTTTGTAGCCCATTCAGCAAGTGCCGTAAAAAGACCACTTCGGGAATCACCTGCCTCTGGTTTCAGTTTTAAATTAACCAAATAGAAGTAAAATAGAAAAATTAATATGAGCGATGTTAATGCAACAATAACATTAATAACAAACATGATGGCAATGGATCCAAAAGCACCCAAAGCAGGAACTATTAACGGTACTTTTAATGTAGGTCTATAACTTGGCAGGCTCAAGGATTGTTCCACAAGAACAACAATATTTACCATGGCATAGGTAATCATGAAAAACATAGTAAGAATGGGGGCTATTGTGTTTAAATCCCGTAATGAGATTCCTACAAACACAACAACAGCAGTTATTAGCATAGAATTGATAGGCTCACCCTTTTTTGATGTTTTTGCAAGCTCCTTACTTTTTGGCAAAATTTCCTTTTCGGCCAACGCAAGCATAATTCGCGGAGCACCAATAAAAGAGCCTAAAGCTGATGACAGTGTTGCACCCAATAAACCAGCAAGAACAATAGGACTATAAAGCGCTTTATCTATAAACAAATTATAGTTTGATGCCATTTCTGCAGGTGTTGCCAAAAGTGAAGCCACAAATATTAAACTAATGTAAATAAATGTTGTTAAAATTACTGCCGAAATTGTTCCTTTAGGGATACTTTTTCTTGGACTCGTGAGGTCGCCAGACATATTAGCACCAGCCATAACCCCAGTTACTGCTGGAAAAAAAACGGCAAAGACAACCCAAAAGGATGTTCCGCTAAAATTATTTTCTATAGACCCTGGATATTTACCAAACAACTGGAAATCGTAATTTAAATCGTTTACAAAAAGAGCTCCATAGATGGATATTAAAGACAAAACAATAATGCCAAGTATGACGTATTGAATTTTAAAAGCAAAACTTGTGCTTATAAATGCAATGGTCATTACCACTGAAAAAATAAGGATATCAAGTAATAAAGGATTAAAATATGGGAATATGGAGATTAATCCTTCCCTAAACCCAAAAACATACATGGCCACAGCCAAGGCTTGAGCTATATAAAACGGGATGCCAATAGCTCCTCCAATTTCCAAACCTAAAGATTTTGAGATGATGCTAAAAGCACCACCTGCACCAATGCGAACATTGGTAGTAATTGAAGATAAACTTAATGCTGTAGTTAATGTAATGGCAACTGAAATTAATAAAATGGCTAACGCACCAACAATACCAGCATTACCTACAACCCATGGTTGGCGAATGTACATGATTACACCAAGTATGGTTAAGGTAGTTGGTGTAAAAACCCCAGCAAGCGTTCCGAAAGTTTTCTTACTCATTTTTCAAACATTTTGTGCAATTATTGAATTCTAGTTGCTTGTTTCAGCTTACATATAGTGAAAGATATAGTTCGGCTTCAATACTGAAACAAGTTCAGAAAAGTGAACTTTACCGGTTGTTAAACGAAGTTCGGCATTTTTTCTCACAAAATCAATAAAAAAAACACCTCATTATCAACAGTTTAAATTTGTTAATAACTCCTATTAAATTATAAGTTCAGAATTCTAAATTCAGAATTGAATTTTTAACTTTGTTTTCAATTCAAAAAGCATCAATAAGATGCAGAACTAAATTTATCAAAATTGGAACACTTTGTAGTATCGGCTAGAAAATACAGACCACAAACGTTTAAAGACGTTGTAGGTCAACAAGCTATTACAAACACCTTATTGAATGCTATTGAAAACAATCACTTAGCACAAGCCTTATTGTTTACAGGCCCTCGTGGTGTTGGAAAAACAACATGCGCCCGTATTTTGGCTAAAATGATTAATAGCGATGGTTCTGAAACCGGCGATGAAGATTTTGCTTTTAACATCTTTGAACTCGATGCGGCTTCTAACAACTCTGTTGATGATATTAGAAGTTTAACGGATCAAGTTAGAATCCCACCACAAGTTGGAAAATACAAAGTGTATATTATTGATGAGGTGCACATGTTATCTCAAGCGGCTTTTAATGCGTTTTTAAAGACTTTAGAAGAGCCTCCAAAACATTGTATTTTTATTTTAGCAACTACCGAGAAGCATAAAATAATCCCAACTATATTATCGCGTTGTCAAATTTTTGATTTTAAGCGTATTACAGTAAAAGATGCTAAGTCATATTTGGTATATATAGCAGGAGAACAAGGTATAACTGCCGAAGATGATGCCTTACACATTATTGCTCAAAAAGCTGATGGTGCTATGCGTGATGCCCTTTCTATTTTTGATAGAGTGGTTAGTTTTTCTGGTAAAAACTTAACGAGACAGGCGGTTACAGAAAACCTGAATGTTCTTGATTACGAAACCTATTTTACAAGTACAGACCTTATTTTAGAAAATAAGATTCCAGAATTACTGCTTCAATTCAATAATACATTGTCTAAAGGCTTTGATGGCCACCATTATATTGCTGGTCTAGCATCACATTTTAGAGATTTGTTAGTCAGCAAAACACCAGAAACCATAGCACTATTAGAAGTTGGAGATCAGACCAAAACCAAATACTTAGAACAAGCCAAAAAGGCTTCGCAAGAATTCTTAATGCAGGGTATTAATTTAGCAAATGATTGCGACCTTAAATACAAAACCAGTAAAAACCAACGCCTACTCGTTGAATTATGTATCATGCAGCTTGCCTCTATCACTTTTGATGGAGAAAAAAAAAATAGCAAACATTACATAATTCCAGCATCTTACTTTAAAAAGAAAGGCATCACCCCTATTCCTGTTAAAGTTACAGAACAAAAAAATATTGGCACTTCTGTACATACTTCGTCCACAGTTAGTGGAATTAAAGTGGATAAACCTGAAACTTCAGTACCAAATTCAAAAATTGTAGAATCATTTCAAGTTAAAAAACCTGCAAAAATTATTTTAAAGCAGGAAACTAAACGCACATCTGGGCTTTCATTAAGTAGCATAAGGGCGAAAAAGGAACACCTAATTAAACAAATAGATGTTGTAATTGATGAAGAAAATTTACCAAAAGACACTTTTACAGAAAAAGAACTCTTAACCGTTTGGAATACTTTTATTGAGAAACTTCGGCAAGAGGGCAAACATAATTTAGCCTCTATTTTATCTATAGACACACCAAAAGTAAAAGACACTACGATTCATTTGGAGTTCCCTAATGCTACTAACAAAGTGGAAGTTGAACGCCAACAATATCCCCTTTTAGCATTTATTAGAAAGACTTTAAATAACTTTGATATTAGTTTATCTATTTCTGTAAACGAAATTATGGAAAAAAAATATGCCTATACAGCTCAAGATAAATTCGAAAAACTACTGGAGAAAAATCCCAATATGGACACTTTAAGAAGAACTTTTGATTTAGATTTCTAAAACCTTTTATATGAACAAGTTACTTATATTAATTTTAGCATCAACAATCGCATTAACAAGTTGTGACGGAAGAGATAGGGTATATAAAACCAATGCCGAAGTTTTACATGAAAGCCATCTTTTAAATGCGTTTAGTCAACAGATTAAATTTGTTCCTGAGCGATCTATCAAGATTGAAACAGACACCATTTTGAGTAACGGTTTTCAAGTTAAAATAAAGTACCATTCAGTTGAAAACAATTCCATTTTAAAAACTGTTAAAACTAAAAATGATACCATTACAAAAGTACATTACAAAAATTTTGAAGCTAAACTTGAAGTTTTAAAAAACGGTAAGACCATTAACAAAAGTAGTATTAGTAAAGTGCTCTTCAATGAATTTGAAAACACTTCGTTTTGGACAAATGCTATTATGCAATATATTTGGATAGATCATGAAGCTTCTACTAAAAATAAATTATACTTAAACACATCGTTCCATATTCCAAATACAGAATCGTATAAAGATTTTATTTTAAAAATGGATGAATACGGCAGCATTCAAATTAAAGAGAGCAATCTTTCTACAAAAATCATATAAACCATGCTAGGACTAAAACTTCCAACAGACCCGCGTTGGGTTAATATCGTTGAAAAAAATATAGAAGAAATATTGACAGACCATGCCTTTTGTGAGCAGAAAGCAACGAGTACTGCTATTTCACTAATTGTAAGTTTTCCTGAATACACGGACTTAGTTCAAGAAATGATCGCTTTAGTGAAAGAAGAAATTAGTCATTTTAAAATGGTACATGATAAAATTATTGCTCGTGGCTGGGTTTTAGGACGGGATAGACGTGATGATTATGTTATTCAACTTTTAAAATTCTTCCCAAAAGGCGGTAGCAGAACCACACAATTAGTACACAGATTATTATATGCCGCATTAATAGAAGCAAGAAGTTGTGAGCGTTTTAGATTGCTTTCTGAAGAGTTAGAAGATAAAGAATTAGCGGAGTTTTACAGAAACCTTATGGTAAGCGAAGCCAATCATTACACCATGTTTTTAGGATTTGCTAGACAATATGGAGAAAAAAAAGAAGTTGACACCAAATGGCAACAACTTCTTGAATATGAAAGTAAAATTATAAGTAATCTAGGAACAACAGAGGCCATTCACGGTTGAACCAATTTATGTATTGAAAATGTATTGCTTCTGAAAGCTTCATTGGCACATTCAGAATAAGTTAAAGCCCTTGCAAAATAGAAGATTTCTTAGTAAATTGAAGTAAATAAAAACCCCGAAAAAGGCTATTTAGAGCCAAAAACGGGGTTTTCTTGTTTCTACAATTATGAAATTACAAAGAATTAGTGAATTCCAGCACGAATTTTCATTTTTATCTGCTACTGAAAATTTTGATGCCTATTATGCCCGTTTTTTACAGAGCGACCTAGGGAAGATCTATACTGCTATTCCATGGGAATCTTTAGTTGCGACCTTTAAAGTTAAAGAAAAGGCACCTGGTTCAAAAATGCTATTTAGTCCAAAAGGAAGAATTGCTCTCATGTTTTTAAAGCATTATACGTGTTGTTCCGACAGGAAGTTGCTAGAACAGCTCAACAGTAATATTGACTATCAGTTTTTTTGTGATATCCATTTAGGTTTTTCTAGACTTACCAATTTTAAGATAGTGAGCCAAATACGCTGTGAACTGGCAGAAAAACTCCAGATTGACACCTTGGAAAAGGTGCTTTATAATCATTGGCAGTCCCATATAGAAAGTAAAAATCAAATTACAGTTGATGCTACCTGTTATGAGAGCGAGCTCCGTTATCCCACACCCCAAAAACTGCTATGGGAAGCTGTAGATTGGCTATACGGGCAATTAAGAAAAAACTGCAAGATTTTAGGTTTGAAAATGATGCGCACCAAGTATATAAAATGGAAGAAACGCTATCATGGATTTAGTAAAATGCGCAGAAAGACCAATAAAAAACGAAAGCCTCTTACAAGAGCATTATTGCACCTGTTGAACAAACTTATAGGTTTTGAAAAAGAACTCCGCAGCTCTTATAAAATTGAATTTAGTGTCGCTTATTTTAGACGGGTCGCTACTATCAAAAAAGTATATGGGCAGCAAAAACAATACTTTGAAACAGGCGTATCACCAAAAAACAGGATCGTGAGTATGGCCAAAGATTACCTTAGACCAATAGTGAGGGGAAAAGAAGTTAAACCTGTTGAGTTTGGAGCAAAAGTAAACAAGCTACAAATAGAGGGTATTAACTTTATAGAACATCTGAGTTTTAATGCTTTTAATGAAGGCACAAGATTAAAGAGCACCATTTACAAAGCGCAATCACTCACAAAAGTAAAAACGAAAATAGTAGGAGCTGATGCCATTTATGCCACCAATAAGAATCGCAATTTTGTAACTAAAAACAATATCAGAACCGACTTCAAACGCAAAGGAAAACTTCCTAAAAATTACGGGCAAGAAAAGAAACTTAAAGCGCTAATTACCAAAGAACGAGCTACTAGGCTTGAAGGTAGTTTTGGAAAAGAAAAAGAGCATTATCATCTTAAAAAGATAAAAGCCAAAACTAAAGCTACTGAAAAACTATGGATCTTTTTTGGTATACATACCGCCAATGCTTTGGAAATAGGTAGACGAATACAAAACAATCAAAACCAAATAGCAGCATAGATTTAGATGATTATAAACTTCATGGGATAAGTATGCCAGCTTCTTAGTGAAAAACCATTTTTTGACTCAAAAACTTGAAAAAAGAAAATCCAAAACTTAAAAATGAATTAAATCTTGGATTTTTTTATCGATTATTTTATAATGCCTTAAATTCTGAATGCGCCTTCATTAAGAAGTTCAAGCATAAAATGGATTAGAATTTATAACCAACCCCTAATTGAATATTTCTATTCTTTGCTGTAATGCCTAGTTTTTCATCAAAAATATTACTGATACCGTAGTTATACCTAACATCGGCAAACAATGCATAATTTATTCTATATTCAACTCCAGTCACTGCAGAATATGCTAAGTTCCTAATGCCATCTTCATATTTATGAACTTTCAACCCTATTTGTGGACCAATACCGGCATGGAATTTTTTACCAATTTTATATTTTAACAAAATAGGTAATTGAATATAGTCTAATTGTAGAGATTCTGCTTTAGCTCCTTCACCAGAAAACTGTAATTCTGGCATTACTGCTAAGGTTTTAGACAAACTAATGTTCATCAAGAAACCAATATACATACTGTTTCGGTGTTTGTTATCCATGGTAGGAGTACCATCAAAATCTATATGCGAAATCGTATAACCCCCTCTAACACCATATTTTACGTCTTGAGAAAATCCGTAAAATGATAAGTTAAGTAGTACCGTTAATAGTAATATTTTCTTCATAATTAATAGGTTTGGGATATAATTATTAGCAATTATATGGGACGAATATATATTATAAAATTAAAATTTTACAATTATAAAGGGTAAAATGCAGAATTTTACTGTGTATTGCTAGAAACCGTATCGTAATAGATACTTTTTATTATGCCGTCCGCCAATCCAATTTTTGGCACATAAATATTTTTAGAGCCGCTCCATTTCATGGCAGAAAGGTAAATACGCATGGCGGGAATAATAACATCTGCCCTATCTTGGTTTAAATCCAATTCTGTAATACGTTCTTCGTAAGAGTAACTCTGAAGCAAGTTATAATAGGATGTCATGTAAAAGTACGAAAGCGGTTTACCCATCGATTTTCCAGAAATTTTAAATATCTTATTAATGTTTCCTCCTGAACCTATAACCTCAATTTTATGAAAATGTTTGGCGTTGATCCCTATCCATTCCTGCAACTCTTGCCATGCCTCTTTTTTAACCATATCATTAAGCAATCTTACAGTACCTATTTTAAAAGACCTAGATGCTACTTGATTTCCTCGGTGTATAACGGTAAACTCTGTACTACCTCCACCAACATCAACATACAAATACGTTTTATTGGGGTCTATATATTTATTTAAATCGGTAGCGGCAATTATAGCGGCCTCCTCTTCACCTTCAATAACATCTATACTTATTCCTGAATGTTCTAAAACTAAATTAACGATTTGCTTACCATTAGCAGATTCTCGCATTGCTGATGTAGCACAAGCTTTATATTTAGCTACTTTATGCGATTTCATTAGTAATTGAAATGCCTGCATGGTGTCTAAAATACGCTGTGTGTTTTCTTTAGAAATTTTATTTTTTATAAACACATCGGCACCCAAACGAATGGGCACACGAACCAACGAATTTTTTTTAAATTGAACAGGTCTTCCTTTTTGTTCAATAATATTAGAAATTAATAATCTTACCGCATTGGAACCAATATCTATGGCTGCATATTTTTTTATTGATAGCATATACTAGTTTTCTAATTTTTTTAAATAATAATCATAAACAGCAAACTGAGAGCGTACTTTTTCTAGATTATTGCTTCTATATTCATTTTCTTGAGAATCGTTTAATACTCTAGCTTTAACATTATCGCTCCAACTGATGTTAAAAGTATCGATAATTTCTTTCTTAATAGCTTCATCATAAATTGGGCAACTAACTTCTACTCTATTAAAAATATTCCTCGTCATCCAATCTGCTGAAGATATATATAATTTCGAATCGCCATTATTACCAAAAATATAAATTCTTGAGTGCTCTAAAAATTTATCTACTACACTAATGACTTCAATATTTTCGCTCATGCCTTTTACACCAGGAATCAAGCAACAAATACCTCTTACAATCATTTGTACTTTTACTCCTGCTCTACTTGCTTCGTAAAGTTTATCAATCATAGTATAACTGGATATACTATTCATTTTCAACCTAATAAGTCCTTCCTCACCATTATTAACGCGTTCTATTTCTTTATCAATTAACTTAAAAACAGCTATTTGCGTGTAATGGGGTGATACAATTAAGTGCTTATAGGTGTAAATTTTATAATTGGTTTCAAAGAAGCTGAAAATTTTATTAATTTCTTTTAGTATTTTTTGATTAGAGGTAAACAACGTATAATCGGTATAGATTTTTGCTGTAGATTCATTAAAATTTCCTGTGCTTATAAAACCATAGCGCTTTAGTTTTTTATCCTCCTCACGCTCAATAACACACATTTTACTATGTACTTTAAGACCTGCAACACCAAAAACCAGATTGACACCTTGGTCTTCCATCTGCTCTGCATAATCAATATTGGCTTGTTCATCAAACCGAGCTCGAAGCTCTATAGAAACTGTAACTGATTTACCATTAATAGCCGCATTTATCAATGAACTTGCTATATGTGAAATTTCTGCAAGACGATAAATTGTGATTTTTATAGTCTTAACTTTTGGGTCTAGAGCAGCTTCTCTTAAAAATTTAACGACATAAGAAAAAGTCTGATATGGCGCATGAAGTAAATAATCTTTTTTAGCAATAGCTTTAAAAATACTGTCCTGCAAACTAAGTCCTTTTATTGGTAGAGCTTCTATCTTATCATACAAAAGATCCGTTCTGCCTAGACTTGGAAACCCCATATAATCTCTTCGGTTATGGTATCTACCACCAGGAATGATACTATCTGTGTCATCAATCCCCATTTTAGACATGAGGTATTCAAGGGTTTCTTTGTGTATGGTTTTATCATATACAAACCTGACCGGCTCCCCTACTTCTCTGTGTTTTACACTATCTGATATTTTATCAATAAAACTTTTACTTAAATCACTTTCAAAATCCAATTCACCATCTCTAGTTATTTTAATCATGTGTGCTGAAATACTCTTATAATCAAAAATATTAAAAATATCACTTAAACAATGGCGCAACAAATCATCAATCATTATTATAAAACTCTTGCCATTTTGTTTTGGCAATTCAACAAATCTATCAATAGATTTAGGTATCTCAATTAATGCAAACTGTTTATTATCCTCTGGCATTAGCATTCTCACTGCTAAATATGCGCCGCTATCTTTTAAATTAGGAAGTACTACAGCATCGTTAAGGATAATGGTAACTAACGCTGGGCTTACAGTTCTTATAAAGTAATTCCTTATAAAATCATGCTGTGCATCATCAATCTGCTTTTCATTAATAATATAAATATCCTGATCTTCTAGCCTTTTATGTATGGTTTCTAGAATTGCTAAACTCTCACTTTGTTGCTTAATAACAATTTGGGTGATTATCTCAAGTAATTCCTTGGCCTTAATGCCTCCAAGCTGATTTTTTCCATCTTTTCCTGCTTCTACAATGCGCTTTACCGTGGCATATCTTACTTTAAAAAATTCGTCTAAATTATTTGAAAAGATACCTAAAAAGCGTAATCTTTCTATTAAAGGAACAGTTTCATCGGCAGCTTCCTGTAAAACTCTTGCATTAAATTGTAACCAACTTATCTCTCTGTTTACATAATTATTCTTTGGGATTTCCGTCTTGGTCATTTAGATTTCTTTAAATTTTAATTGAAAAACAAATATATTCTATTTAAGCTAAATTATACTGCAAAAAAAAGATATGACATTGCTGATTTTTGAATTTATGAACTATGACTTTAAATCTCTAGGAAATAAAGTTTTAATGGTGCTACCGGATTTTAAGTTGTTCCAGCTTTTAATATCAAATGCTATAATAACAACACCGCATGTTGGTACATTATCAATATAACTATCTCCGTAAGTATTAACAAAAGCTGTAATAGCATGGTTATGACCAAAAACCATTAAATTATCGATTGAATCTTCACATCTCTTGACAACTTCAACAAGATTGCTTCCTGAAAAATCATATAAATCGTGGTTTAAACGAAAGATGTTTTTGTCAATATTTAAATTTGAAATAAAAATATTCGCTGTTGTTTTTGTTCGCATGGCATCGCTAGATATAACAAAATCAATATTTAAGCTGTTATCCTTAAAATGGCTTGAAACTAGATTTGCATCACTGTATCCCCTGTCATTTAGAGGTCTTTCATGGTCAGTTACATTATGCTCCCATGATGATTTGGCATGTCTAACTATAATTATTTTTTTCATAAATATCGATTAAACGCATTTTTTATCGATAAAAAGTTGTTTTATTCGATAAAAAGGATTTTATTTGCTCTATAAAAGTAATGGTAAATATTAAAAAGAACACAAAACTAGTGCATAATAAATATTTTAAGTCGATGAAACAAATTATAATACCGTTGAAAACTAGGTAAATATCATTTAGTCGAATTTATAAGCGTATTAACTCGTTTATTTGATTTAATAATCTCATATAACGTTTTTTGCTTTTACCTACTAAGAATAACCTACTAAATAAATAACAAGTATGACCCCAAATCAAAAATATATTAATCTATCCATTATTACATTCAAGTTAATAATATTTCCCTCTTTTTTAGTAAAAAACAAAGGTGTTATTGAATAACAAACATTTTAACTCCAAAAGATAAACCCTTGGTATTAAAACGTTTGTTATTAATCAACATTATAGATTCTATAAGTTATTATACATAATGATATGAGAAATAATTACAATTATATTTCTGCCATAAACATAACAAAAGCTATATTTTTAGTCTTTTTTATTGTTTTACCTAGTCTGTTGATTGCACAGCAGTCTCCATCTATACAAACTGGTGTAACGTTTCAGTGGTCCGATACACAAAGTAACACTAATGACCCAGCTACAATTGCTTCGGTTACCATCAATGGAGTTGTTTACAATACTTTTGTTGTTCCTTCCAGTTATGAAATGACAAGATTGGGACCAGATGGCCATAGCCAAAATACAATTTTAGAAAACGGAACAACTCTTGCAAATTCTAGTAATGTAGCCAATTGGAACACTTTTGCTCTATCGGCTTTTCAGGATAAAAATATTAATCATTATTTCACATCAAATCTAAATGGTCGAAATATTTGTTCAAATTTTAGTGCAGTAGCAACAACAGACGCTCAAAAACAAAGTATATTTTACAACCCTGCAATTCCATCAAATGATGGCGGGGTGTTAGCTGTTACTGAACGTAATGCAAATAACTGTTTTCATATTGCTATATATGGAACACCTCTAGCAGGTGGACCAGAACAACAATTAGGAGAAACATTTGTAAGACCTACTTCTACACAATGGGGTCCGAAATTTTTCCCGAATCAAGCACCAAATGCAAATTCTGACTATTGGAAAACAGAACGCGTTGTTGAAAATAATGGTACCATTGGCATAGCGTTATTTTATCTGAGTGATATTGTTCCAACAGGTTCAAAAATCTCGAGAATAGAATTTAATGCATCAACAACTGATCATGGTGATGGAAAGATATTTATATTACAAAAATATGCCGTAGACCAACAGAATACGGAATGTATTAATGGAACATATAATGGTAGCCTTAATGAAACCAATAACGTTCCTGCTAATTCAACTTACACATTAACCTCAGGTCCAACACCTGCAGGTCAATCATTTACATTTAACACGGACGGCACCTATACCTATGTACCTGCTACAAATTTTACTGGTGATGTAACATTTGATTATGAAGTATGCTTACCAGCTCCAAATACTGCTGTCTGTGATCAGGCCACAGTAACTTTATCATATGCTGATTTACCTCCTGAACCAGATTTCACAGTTGCTTGTGGATCTACTAATGATGATTTCACAATTACTGTTACGAGTCCTTTGGGTGCAGAATATGAATATTCTATAGATAATGGAAGTACATTTCAGGCGTCACCAAACTTTAATGCATTACCTGAAGGAAGCTATAATTTGGCTGTTACCAATATTTTTAACAGTTGTCTTAATTATAACTCTAGTAATCCAATAATTTTAGATAATTTAGAACTTACGGGAACTGTAACAGATGTGCCATGTAGAACAGATGTAACAGGAGCTATCGATATTACATTATCAGGCGGTAAAGCACCTTATGTTTATTCATGGAACAATGGTGATATAACTGAAGATTTAAATAATGTTATTGCCGGAAACTATAAGGTTACAATAACTGATTATAACGGTTGTACAATTACTCAAGATTATATTATCAATCAACCATCGCAGGAAATATCATCAACTAGAACTATAGATGATGTTTTGTGTAATGGAGATAATACGGGAGCTGTTTATTTATCTGTAAATGGCGGTACTGCTCCATATACCTATATATGGAATAATGGCTCAACATATCAAAATATTACAGGTTTAACTGCGGGTAATTATAGTGTAACCATAACTGATGTTAATGGATGTACTGCAACCAATTCTGCTACTGTTACCGAACCTGACGTCATTCCATGTCAAATTATTGTCGATGGTTGCCCTCCTGCAGTTGATACAGTATGTAGTGCTGAAGGTATTGGTACATCATTTTCATGGTTACCACCTCAATTTTCTTATCAATGTTGTACTTCTTCTCCCGGTGATGACCATTCCTTTAATGTGGAATTTAACTTACCTGAAAGTGGTAATGCCTGCTGGGAATACAGCGGTGTACAAAGAATTGGCAGCAATAATTTAAGATTATTTCAATCTAATGGTACTGATGTTAATTTTACTGCGCCTCTTTCTTATTTTGATACAACCTCAGGAGTAACTATAAATATGGAACTTATTGTCCCAAATGTCGCTTTCGATTGGACATTGGAGGTTCTTGATAATACCACAGTTGTTTTTTCAGATTCCGTTACTGGAATTTCATCAAATGGATTGCAAACCATTACAATTCCAAGTTCAATTCCAAGTGGAGCCTATAGATTAAGATTTAGTTTTGATGATAATGGTTCAAATTTAAATGCAAGTGATAAAATTGAAGTAGATCGAATTTACTACAATGCCGTATTATTAGATACAGCATGTTTGGATGGAGTTAATTTTGCTGTAACATCAAATTATAACCCCGGAGACTTATTTCCTGATGGTAACACAGGTGTTACTTACACTGCTACCTATACATACCCAGATGGTAGCACAGATGAATTAACTTGCGGTTTTGATGTTACTATTACCAATATTTCACTTGAAGAAGTGATTGCATCAAAGCAAGATATTGTATGTAATGGTGAATCTAATGGATCATTTACAATTGATCCAACTGGAGGAACTGAACCATATACATATAGTTTAGATAATATAGATTTCAGTAATACTACTGGTGTTTTCAATAATTTAAGTGCTGGTAATTATACAGTTTATGTAAATGATGATAATGATTGTTCAGACACTATTAATATCATTATTTCTCAACCAGATGAATTAGAGGTTTCTTTAGATAGTGCGACTAATGTTAATTGTTCAGGTGAAGCAACTGGAGCTATCGATATTAATGTTATTGGAGGCGTACAACCTTACACATACTCATGGAGTAATTCGGAAACTTCAGAAGATTTATCAAATCTTTTAGCAGGAACATATACTGTAACAGTTACTGATTCAAATAGTTGTACTATTTCAGATAGTTTTGAAGTTTTTACAGTAACCGATACTATCAAACCGACCATCACCTGTCCTGCAGATGTTGCAGTGGACGTGGATGCCGGTCTATGTACCGCTTCCGGCGTGGCACTGGGCACACCGACAACAGCCGATAACTGTAGCGTGGCCTCTGTGACAAACGATGCCGCTGAGCCATTCGCGCTGGGAGACACCACCGTGACCTGGACCGTGACCGATGGTTCCGGGAACACAGCAACCTGTACGCAAACAATAACAGTGACCGATACTATCAAACCGACCATTACCTGTCCTGCAGATGTTGCAGTCAATGTTGATGCCGGTCTATGTACCGCTTCTGGCGTGGCACTGGGCACACCGACAACAGCGGATAACTGTAGCGTGGCCTCTGTGACAAATGATGCCTCTGAGCCATTCGCTCTAGGTGATACGACCGTAACTTGGACCGTGACCGATGGCTCTGGGAACACAGCAACCTGTACGCAAACAATAACGGTGACCGATAACATTGACCCGACCATTACCTGTCCTGCAGATGTTGCAGTCAACGTGGATGCCGGTCTATGTACCGCTTCAGGTGTTGCACTGGGCACACCGACCACAGCGGATAACTGTTCGGTAGCTACGGTTACAAACGATGCTTCTGAGCCATTCGCTCTAGGTGATACGACCGTAACTTGGACCGTGACCGATGGCTCTGGGAACACAGCAACCTGTACACAAAAAATAACAGTGACCGATAACATTGACCCGACCATTACCTGTCCTGCGGATGTTGCAGTGGACGTGGATGCCGGTCTATGTACCGCTTCTGGCGTGGCACTGGGCACACCGACCACAGCTGATAACTGTTCGGTAGCTACGGTTACAAACGATGCTTCTGAGCCATTCGCGCTGGGAGACACCACCGTGACCTGGACCGTGACCGATGGTTCCGGGAACACAGCAACCTGTACGCAGATTGTAACAGTGACCGATACTATCAAACCGACCATTACCTGTCCTGCAGATGTGGCAGTGAACGTGGATGCCGGTCTATGTACCGCTTCCGGCGTGGCACTGGGCACACCGACAACAGCCGATAACTGTAGCGTGGCCTCTGTGACAAACGATGCCGCTGAGCCTTTTGCGCTGGGAGACACCACCGTGACCTGGACCGTGACCGATGGTTCCGGGAACACAGAAACCTGTACGCAGATTGTAACAGTGACCGATACTATCAAACCGACCATTACCTGTCCTGCAGATGTGGCCGTGAACGTGGATGCTGGAACTTGTGTCGCTTCAGGTGTAGCCCTGGGAACACCAACCACAGCGGATAACTGTAGCGTAGCCTCTGTGACCAACGATGCCTCTGAGCCATTCGCGCTAGGTGATACCACCGTAACTTGGACCGTGACCGATGGTTCCGGGAACACAGCAACCTGTACACAAAAAATAACAGTGACCGATAACATCAAACCGACCATCACCTGTCCTGCAGATGTTGCAGTGGACGTGGATGCCGGTCTATGTACCGCTTCCGGCGTGGCACTGGGCACACCGACAACAGCAGATAACTGTAGCGTGGCCTCTGTGACAAACGATGCCGCTGAGCCATTCGCTCTAGGAGATACGACCGTGACCTGGACCGTGACCGATGGTTCTGGGAACACAGAAACCTGTACACAAACAATAACAGTGACCGATAACATTGACCCGACCATTAACTGTCCTGCAGATGTGGCCGTGAACGTGGATGCCGGTCTATGTACCGCTTCAGGTGTAGCCCTGGGAACACCGACCACAGCGGATAACTGTAGCGTAGCCTCTGTGACCAACGATGCCTCTGAGCCATTCGCGCTAGGTGATACCACCGTAACTTGGACCGTGACCGATGGTTCCGGGAACACAGCAACCTGTACACAAACAATAACAGTGACCGATACTATCAAACCGACCATCACCTGTCCTGCAGATGTTGTAGTGAACGTGGATGCTGGAACTTGTGTCGCTACGGCTGTAGCCCTAGGAACACCGACCACAGCGGATAACTGTTCGGTAGCTACGGTTACCAACGATGCCTCTGAGCCATTCGCTCTAGGAGATACGACCGTAACTTGGACCGTGACCGATGGTTCCGGGAACACAGCAACCTGTACACAAAAAATAACGGTGACCGATACTATCAAACCGACCATCACCTGCCCTGCAGATGTTGCAGTGAACGTGGATGCCGGTCTATGTACCGCTTCTAGTGTGGCACTAGGAACACCGACCACAGCGGATAACTGTTCGGTAGCTACGGTTACCAACGATGCCGCTGAGCCATTCGCTCTAGGCGATACCACCGTGACCTGGACCGTGACCGATGGTTCCGGGAACACAGAAACCTGTACGCAAAAAATAACAGTGACCGATAACATCAAACCGACCATTACCTGTCCTGCAGATGTGGCCGTGAACGTGGATGCCGGTCTATGTACCGCTTCCGGCGTGGCACTGGGCACACCGACCACAGCGGATAACTGTTCGGTAGCTACGGTTACAAACGATGCTTCTGAGCCATTCGCTCTAGGTGATACGACCGTAACCTGGACCGTGACCGATGGTTCCGGGAACACAGCAACCTGTACGCAAACAATAACGGTGACCGATACTATCAAACCGACCATCACCTGTCCTGCAGATGTGGCCGTGAACGTGGATGCCGGTCTATGTACCGCTTCCGGCGTGGCACTGGGCACACCGACAACAGCCGATAACTGTAGCGTGGCCTCTGTGACAAATGATGCCTCTGAGCCATTCGCTCTAGGTGATACGACCGTAACTTGGACCGTGACCGATGGCTCTGGGAACACAGAAACCTGTACACAAACAATAACAGTGACCGATAACATCAAACCGACCATCACCTGTCCTGCAGATGTTGCAGTCAATGTTGATGCCGGTCTATGTACCGCTTCCGGCGTGGCACTGGGCACACCGACCACAGCAGATAACTGTAGCGTGGCCTCTGTGACAAATGATGCCTCTGAGCCATTCGCTCTAGGCGATACCACCGTGACCTGGACCGTGACCGATGGTTCCGGGAACACAGAAACCTGTACGCAAAAAATAACAGTGACCGATAACATCAAACCGACCATCACCTGTCCTGCAGATGTGGCAGTGAACGTGGATGCCGGTCTATGTACCGCTTCCGGCGTGGCACTGGGCACACCGACAACAGCAGATAACTGTAGCGTGGCCTCTGTGACAAACGATGCCGCTGAGCCTTTTGCGCTAGGAGATACGACCGTAACTTGGACCGTGACCGATGGTTCCGGGAACACAGCAACCTGTACACAAAAAATA
>NZ_BAABJJ010000025.1:0-21975 GCF_039543245.1 Algibacter agarivorans | reverse complement strand
TGAAGAAATATGAATAATACTCCAATCCTTTTTAAAAATGAATAGTTTTTGGACTTACTTCTGAAAGTGCCTTAATATCTGAAAGAAAGAGAGTTTAGAGGCTCTCTTTCTTGTTTTATTATGTAACATAAGTAGCTGAAAATCTTTTTTCTATTCGCTAAATTTATATATAATTAAAATTTAAAGAAAATGAAAACTCCACTATTAATCCGAAAATCGGCTGTCTTAATACTAACCATATCACTTTCATTTTTATATGCATGCAGTGATGATAACACTAATAACAGCGATGATCTTAAAGATGAAACAACAGAGCTAACGTTAAAAGAAACAGATAAAGAAGCGTTGCTATTTATGCTAGAAGAAGAAAAATTAGCTAGAGATACTTATACGTATTTAAATGATTTATGGTCTGTAAATCAGTTTTCAAATATTAAAAATAGCGAGCAAACTCATATGAATTCGGTAGAAAATCTGTTAATTAAAAACAATATAGAATATGCCATATTACCTGCTGGTAAATTTAAGAACCAGATGCTTCAAAATTATTATAACCAATTTGCTCAAGATGGAGCACTTAGTAAGGCCATTGCATTCCAAATAGGCGCTACTATTGAAGACTTAGACATTAAGGATTTAAAAGATTATTTAGATATTACAACCCATCCTGAATTAATAGCTGTATTTAAAAATCTACAATGCGGTTCTAGAAATCATTTAAGAAGTTTTGTTATTGGTTTTGAAAATACAGGAAATACCTATACACCACAATTTATAACTCAAGATGAATACAATAATATTGTCGAAAGCAGTCATGAGAAATGTAATTAACAAACAGTTGTTTCAAACAACCTCTTCTTATTATGTAACAATTGTTACATAAATGTCTAGGTATGCATTCTATATTTACAAATATAAAAAAACTCTATTCCCTTAATTTTACTAAAAACTAAGGACTTTGAAAGACATGTTTTTTTGATTAATAGCTAATAAAGCACTCACTAAACTGGGTGCTTTTTTTTAATCCTTTTTTTGGATTAGTATATGATTCTACCTGATAAATATCATTGCATTATATATGCTTTTCAAATACTTTTAGTGGTAATTTGAAACATGCCTTGCCATGAGAAAGTCAACAAAAACAATGCAAAAGTCGGTCCTGAACTTTAGCATAAATGTAACTATGACTTTATGTATGTCGGCCATCGTAGGCATTGGATTTCTAATGAAATATACACTAATTTCTGGACAAGAACGCTGGGAAATCTATGGTCGAAATGTAGAACTCTATCTACTTGGAATGGACAGACATCAATGGGGAATGCTACATCTTATTTTGGGTTTTATATTATTAGGCTTACTCGTTGCCCATATCATTCTTCACTGGAAAATCATTACAAATGTGTATAAAAAAATCATTAAAGAACCATTGACAAAAAAGACAATAGCCATAGTGTTTATAATCTTGTGCGCCCTATTAATTGTAATTCCTTTTTTTGTAGAACCAGAAATCGAAACTGTAAAAAAAGGTCACGGACGGCAAGTAACATTAGTTACAAACATAAAGCACTAAGGGTTCTAAGTTTGCAGAAAGAAATACCCATTATTAGATTCATATATTAATCATGATGGAGAAATAAATAACATAAATGAAAACATACAAATACATCATAGTCTTTGGTTTTTTATTAAGCTTTGTACCCATACTTCAGTCCCAACAACTTATACCTATTTCTAAGCAGGACGTTTTGCACAGAGTTAATGACAATAATTATAGCTTAAAAATTTCTGCACAAGAGTTTAATGCGGCAAAAGCCGATTATAGACAGACTAACGCAGTGTTTTTACCCAATATTACAGCTAGTCATACAGCAATGGCAACTACAAACCCTTTAATGGCTTTTGGATCTAAGCTAAACCAAGAAATTTTAACGCAAAACGATTTTAATCCAGCATTATTAAATAATCCATCACAGATTGAAAACTATGCTACAAAGTTCGAAATCAAGCAACCACTACTCAATTTAGACGGTATCTACCAGCGTAAAGCGGCCAAGTCTAAAATGAAGGCTATGTCTTTAAAAACAGAGCGTACACAAGATTATTTAGCTTTTGAAGTAAACAAAGCCTATATGCAATTACAACTAGCATATAAAGCAGTTCTTGTTTTAGAAAAAGCACTAGAAGCCGCAAATGCTAATAAAAAATTAGCGGATAATAACTTCAAACAAGGCTACTTACAACGTGCAGATGTACTGAATGTTGAAGTACGAGTAACTGAAGTTCAAAATCAATTACAAAAAACCAAAAGTAATGTGCAAAACGCTTCTAATTATTTGTCTTTTTTAATGAATGATAAAAACGATGTGATTTATACACCAATAGATGAATTAAAGATTGAAACGATTACAATGGAAGATAAAATAGTATCTGAAAATCGTTCAGACATCAAAGCAATGCAATTCGCTTTAAAGGCGTATGAAGCCATGAATAATGCTGATAAAATGGCATTTTTACCACGATTAAACGCTTTTGGAAGTTACGAGTTGTATGATGACCAAATCTTTAAAGCTGATGCCAATGGGTATTTATTTGGAGCTCAGCTCAGTTGGGATATTTTTCAAGGGGCCAAACGCTTTGGAAAAGCACAAAAAAGTAAAGCAGAATTCGAAAAATCAAAATTAGAATACAAGCAATACATTTCGCAAAGCAATTTAGAACTGAACAAAGCTAAACGTGCATTTTTAGATGCTGAAAATAAATTAAAACTAAACACTTTAGCCCTGGAACAATCTGAAGAATCCTTAAGAATCCGCACCAACAGGTTTGAAGAAGGCTTAGAAAAAACCTCTGATTTATTAATGGCAGAAACGCAATTTGCACAGAAGCAATTAGAATACTATCAAACCATTTTCGAATATAATTATGCGCAAGCTTATTTACAATTTTTAGCTCCCTAACACCCAAAGGAGGAATTCGCAAGTTTGCGGATAAGTAAACATATGTCTCCTGCAAGGTTTTAAAAACCTGTAGATATTAATAGTAAAAACAAATTCAATGAAAAAAACATACACATCAATCGTACTTGCCCTAACTCTTTTAATAGTTAGTTGTGGTGGTAATGATAAAAAATCGGATACTGATAATTCGCCAGCAATAAGCGTACAAGTCAATCAAGTAGAAGCAGATGTTAGTAATCCATTTTTAAGTGTAAGCGGAAAAATCCAAGCCACTAATAGCGCAGATTTAAGCACAAGAATAATGGGTTATGTAAACAAAGTACACGTAAATATTGGCGATAAAGTACATAAAGGTCAGCTGCTAGTGTCTATTAACAATGTTGATTTACAAGCTAAAAAAGCTCAGGTAAATGCAGGTATCACAGAAGCGACTGCTGCTTTTAACAATGCTCAAAAAGATTACAATCGTTTTAAAAATTTGTTTGCAGATAATAGTGCGTCTCAGAAAGAAATGGATGATATGACTGCTAATTTTGAAATGGCGAAAGCACGTTTAGAATCTACCAATCAGATGAAAAACGAAATTAATGCACAATTGGCGTATAGTAACATTACAGCTCCTTTTAACGGGACAGTAACCAGTAAAAATGTTGACGCTGGAAACATGGCAAATCCTGGAACACCATTAATAAGTATAGAAGCACCAGGGAGTTTTGACGTGGTAGCAATGGTTCCTGAGACTGAAATTTCTGGTATTAAAAAAGGAACCACGGTTAATGTATTGGTTAAATCTATTAACAAAGCTTTAAAAGGAAAAGTTTCTGAAGTGAGTACATCTGCAAAACATACAGGTGGACAATATTTAGTGAAAATAGATTTAGATAAAACTGATGCCAATATTTTATCAGGCATGTTTACAACCGTACAATTTCCGGTTAAAAGAAAAGCAATATCCATAATGGTTTTAATTCCAACAAATGCTATTGTAACAAACGGACAATTGTCTGGAGTTTATACCGTAAGTCAAAGCAATACAGCCATGTTACGCTGGTTGCGTTTAGGCAGGACTTTTGGAGACAAAGTGGAAGTATTATCAGGTTTAAATGCAGACGAATCCTACATTGTTTCTGCTGATGGAAAACTTTATAATGGTATTAAAATTACAATTCAATAACTAAAAAGATGCGTTAAGGATAGTAGTGAAAATCCTTTTTTTGCTGCCATATATGGCAAAAAAAGATTGCAACGGATAGCCTGTTAAAACGCCCAAAAAATAAATAAAAATGAAGGAAGGAATTGCAGGGAAAATCGCAAAAATATTTATACAATCAAAGCTTACAGTATTATTAATGATTGTATTTATGGTTATTGGCGTGTACAGTTCGTTTTTAATTCCGCGTGAGGAAGAGCCGCAAATTGATGTACCTATAGCAGATATTTTTGTGGGTTATCCCGGAGCTAGTCCAACCGAAGTGGAGTCTCGTGTAATAAAGCCATTAGAGCAATTAATTTCGAATATTAAGGGGATTGAATATGTGTATTCTACATCGATGAAAGAGCAAGGGATGGTGATTGTACAGTTTTATGTTGGTGAAGATATTGAGCGTTCGTTTGTAAAATTATACAACGAAATTAACAAACACATGGACCAAATGCCTGAAGGTGTTACATTTCCTTTAGTAAAAACGCGTGCTATAGACGATGTACCTATGCTAGGTTTAACCTTGTGGAGCGAAAACTATGATGACTACCAATTAAGCCAAATGGCACAAGAACTTGAGGCCGAAATTAAGAAGGTAAATGATGTGGCTATAACACATAAAATTGGTGGTAGAAATCGTCAGTTACGTGTGGTTTTGGATAAGGATAAGTTGGCTGCTAGTGGATTAGATTTCTTAACGGTCTCTGAAATGATTAAGGTGAATAATAGTCAATTAAACTCAGGTAGCTTTGATAAAAACGATACTGAATTCTTTGTAAATACGGGTAAGTTTTTAGAATCTGCTACGGATGTTGAAAACTTGGTGGTTGGTGTGCAACAAAATCAGCCTATTTACTTAAAGCAAGTTTCAAAAATTATTGATGGACCGGAAATACCTCAAAATTATGTGAGCTTAGGTTTTGGGAAAGGCAGTGAAAAGTCATCCGATTTTAAATCAGAATATCCTGCTGTAACCATTTCAGTTTCTAAACGTAAAGGCGCAGATGCCATGGAAATTGCTGAAATAATCATTGATAAAGTAGCCCATTTACGCACTACTTTAATTCCTGATGATGTACATGTTGAAATAACTCGAAACTATGGAGAAACGGCTTCTCATAAAGTATCAGAATTACTGTTACACCTTATTGGATCTATCTTTGCAGTAACTATTGTGGTCATGCTGGCAATGGGTTGGCGCGGAGGGTTAGTCGTATTTTTATCAGTTCCTATTACGTTTGCATTAACCTTATTGAGTTACTATATGCTCGATTATACGTTAAACAGAATTACACTTTTTGCTTTAGTATTTGTAACAGGTATTGTTGTAGATGACTCTATTATTATTGCCGAAAATATGCATAGGCATTTCAAGATGAAACGCTTACCATTTAAACAAGCGGCCTTATACGCTATTAACGAGGTTGGAAACCCAACGATTTTGGCTACCTTTACGGTAATAGCGTCGGTTTTACCAATGGCTTTTGTTTCAGGATTAATGGGTCCATATATGGCACCAATGCCAATTGGAGCGTCTATTGCCATGATTTTATCATTATTTGTCGCCTTAACGATTACACCTTACTTAGGTTATATATTCTTAAGGGAAAAAGATAAGCCTGCCCATCCGGCAGGTGGGAAAGGTGTTGAAGAGAAACCAGAAAAACCATTAGAAGACACTTTTATCTATAGAGTTTACAACAAATTTGAGCGTCCATTATTAGAAAGCAAAGGAAAACGTTGGCTATTTTTATTAGGAACTTTTGCAGTATTAATGGGAACTATGGTGTTGTTTTTCACCAACTCAGTTGCCGTAAAAATGTTGCCTTTTGATAATAAGAATGAATTTCAAGTCGTCATTGACATGCCCGAAGGCACAACGTTGGAACGTACTGGAGTTGTAACACAAGAAATTGCCCAATATTTATCAACGCGACCAGAAGTCGTAAATTATCAAAATTATATTGGGACCTCTGCTCCAATAACTTTTAACGGTTTGGTTCGTCATTACGACTTACGTGGTGGTAGCAATATGGCAGATATTCAAGTGAATTTGATTGATAAAGGTGAGCGCTCGGCACAAAGCCACGATATTGCTAAATTATTACGTCCAGAAATTCAGAAAATAGCTTCAAAATACAATGCCAATGTAAAATTGGTGGAAGTGCCTCCAGGACCACCAGTATTGTCAACAATTGTTGCAGAAATATATGGACCAGATTATAACGAACAGATTAAAGTTGCGAATAGCGTTCAAAATATTTTAAGAAATACAGCTGATGTTGTTGATATCGATTGGATGGTTGAAGCAGACCAAACCGAATATCAATTCGATATCAATAAAGAAAAAGCCATGCTGTATGGTGTTACACCACACCAAATTACCTACACCATGAATATGGCATTGTCTAATAGAGCAATTACTAATTTATATGATGAAGATGCTGTGAATCAAATTGGTTTGGTTTTGGCTTTAGATGAAAAAGAAAAATCTACAATCCGTGATATTTCGCAATTGAAGGTAAAATCGAAACAAGGAAACTTGGTGCCTATTGCAGATTTGGTAGATATTAAACAAACCACCGCCGCAAAAAGTATTTATCATAAAAATCAAAAACGAGTTATCTATGTTATGGCAGATATGGCCGGAAAACTAGAAAGTCCTGCCTATGCTATTTTAGGAATGGAAGAAAAACTAAAAGAGATTCCGTTACCAAAAGGCTACGAGATTAACGAAATGTATTTAGGCCAACCAGATTTTGAAGATGATTATACCGTAAAATGGGATGGCGAATGGCAAATTACATTAGAGGTGTTTAGAGATTTAGGCATTGCTTTTTTAGGTGCAATTATCTTGATTTATATTTTGATTGTAGGATGGTTTCAAAACTTTAAAGCTCCAATAGTCATGATGGTTGCCATACCACTATCCCTAATCGGAATTATTTTAGGACACTGGATTATGGGCGCATTTTTTACTGCAACGTCATTTATAGGCATGATTGCCCTAGCAGGAATCATGGTTAGAAATTCTGTATTACTAATCGATTTTATAAACCTAAGAACTGCAGAAGGGATACCATTAAAACAAGCCGCCATTGAAGCAGGAGCAGTTCGTACAACACCCATTTTATTAACTGCAGGAACGGTGGTAATTGGAGCATTCGTCATTCTATTTGACCCTATTTTTCAAGGTTTAGCCATATCGCTAATGGGCGGAACTATTGTTTCAACGGTACTAACCTTGTTAGTTGTCCCATTGGTGTATTATATGATTGAGAAGAAGAATTATAAATAATGAGATTCAATATAGTCGCATTTCCTGCAAGGTTTCAAAAACCTTGTAGGCATAAAACAAAGTAAAAACAAAACCTACAAGGTTGGCAAAAACCTCGCAGGTTGTAAAAAATAAAATATGAAATTAGTCATGGTTACAGCAGTAGAAGAGTTTCAAAAAGAGGTTTTAAAGCTCTTTAAAAGAGCAAATATTGAAAACTTTAGTAGTTCTGATATTGATGGATACAAAAATGGAGCATCAATTTTAATGGCTTCAAATTGGTTTTCAGGCATAAAAGGAGGTAATGAATCAACCTTATTCTTCTCTTTTACAGATGATGAGCATATTGACAATTTATTCAAATTAATAGAAGAATTCAATACAAATTTAGAAACTAACAATCCATTAAAAGCGGTTGTGGTTCCTATCGAAAAATTTATATAAACTTAAAAATTAATTAAAATGTTAAATACGTATTTTAGAGTTATCGTAGGCTCAATGGTGTTACTAAGTGTAGTCCTAACTGTATATGTTAACCAAAACTGGTTATGGTTAACTGTGTTTATTGGTGTTAACTTGATACAATCGGCTTTTACAAAATGGTGCTTATTGGAAACCATTTTAGTAAAACTAGGAGTTAAAA
The DNA here is from genome assembly GCF_039543245.1 of Algibacter agarivorans. NCBI lineage: Bacteria > Pseudomonadati > Bacteroidota > Flavobacteriia > Flavobacteriales > Flavobacteriaceae > Algibacter > Algibacter agarivorans. The sequence continues at coordinate 13,894 of NZ_BAABJJ010000025.1, read as the reverse complement.
AATAAGGCGGAAGCTGTTCCTCTTGCTAATTAAATAATCTATTTTAAGAGACATTATAATACCCCAAACAATACTAATTCAATTTTAAATTGTTATTTTTGAGTATGAATAATGACCTCTTACAGCAAAAATTTTCTCATTCTCTAGATGAAGATTTAATTACAGAGATTTCTAGTAAAGGAATATTAAAGACCTTCAAAAAAGATGACATTATAATTGATATCGATCAAACCTTAAATTTCATTCCGCTTTTACTAACAGGCGATATCAAAATTATAAGAGAAGATCGCGATGGTAACGAGTTACTCATTTATTTTTTAGAAGCTGGAGAAACCTGTACCATGTCCCTTACCTGCTGTTTAGGTACAACAAAAAGTAAAATTAGAGCTGTTGCCGAAAAAGATTCTAGTTTGGTCATGATTCCTGTTCAAAATATGCAAACATGGTTTCACAACAATGAAAGTTGGCGAAATTTTATACTACAAAGTTATCAAATACGCTTTGATGAAATGCTTCAAGCCATTGATAGTCTTGCATTCATGAAAATGGACGAACGTTTGTACAAGTATTTAAAAAACATGGCCATGGTCGATGAATCTAAAACCATATCCATTAAACATCAAGAAATTGCCGAAGATTTAAACACATCGCGCGTTGTAGTATCCAGACTTTTAAAAAAGCTAGAAAATGAAAGCAAAATAAAACTGGGTAGAAATAAAATCGAAGTCGTTTAAATTATTTGGGCACTCAGCAGGGGTCGAGCCTGTAGTTTATCCTGATCACTTCGACTAGGCTCAGTATAAACTAAGTCAAAGGGCTATATCTTTTTTAAAGCGTCATTGCAAGTACGAAGGACGGGCAATCTGTAAAATTTTAGTTCTGCACTTAATTAATTACTTCTAAAGTTTTAAAGAGGTTAAGAATATTACCAGTTATTCGAACGGCATCAATCTCTGGCACGCTAGTCCACAATTAGCAGTAATTACTCCAAAATTTAGTTGAAATCCTGAAAATAATTCACATAAATCCAACCTCTTACATATTAATAATTACGTTTATTACTAAAAAAAGTAAACTTCATTGTAAATTTGCACTAAATCATCAAGTATGCATTATATATTAAACCCTTGGCCTTGGTATGTTTCTGGTCCACTTATCGCCTTAGTTATGGCACTCCTACTCTATTTTGGCAAAACATTCGGTATGTCGTCAAACCTCAGAACCATGTGCTCTATTGCAGGGGCAGGTAAATTCACAGACTTTTTTAAATTCAATTGGAAAGACCAAATCTGGAATTTAACCGTTGTCCTAGGCGCTATTATTGGTGGATTTATAGCCGTTCAATTTCTATCAAACGATAGTGGCACAAATTTAAACCCAACAACCATTACCGAGCTTCAAAATATGGGTTTCAAAAATCCGGGAACCGGTTTAGTTCCAAACGAGATTTTTGGTTTAGATGCTTTGGCTTCGCCAAAAGCGCTAATACTTTTAGTAGTTGGAGGTCTATTAGTTGGTTTTGGCACACGCTATGCTGCAGGTTGCACATCTGGCCATGCCATTTTAGGATTAAGTAGTTTACAAAAACCATCTTTAATTGCCGTCATCGGCTTTTTTATTGGTGGATTAATTATGGCTAATTTTATTTTACCTCTAATTTTTTAAGTTTATGAAAATTTTAAAATTCTTATTTATAGGTATATTTTTCGGTATTGTTTTGGTAAAATCTGAAGCCGTTTCATGGTACCGCATATATGAAATGTTTAGGTTTCAATCCTTTCACATGTATGGCATTATAGGAACAGCCATCGCATCGGGGCTTCTTTTCGTGCAAATTTCAAAAAAAAGGCATATCAAGAATGCTGAGGGCGTCGATATTTTTATTCCAAAAAAAGAAGACGGATTAATAAGGTATATTGTTGGTGGAATAATTTTCGGATTTGGCTGGGCGCTTATAGGCGCTTGTCCAGGCCCCATGTACATTCTTTTAGGCACGGGAGTCTGGAGCATGGTTATCGTGATTATCGCTGCTATTTTAGGAACATTTATTTACGGTATTTTAAAAGACAAACTGCCCCACTAAATGGACACCATCCAAATTTCAGGATATATTGGCGCACTAATTGTTGGTCTGGTTTTAGGCCTTATCGGTGGTGGAGGTTCCATACTTACTGTACCGCTTTTAGTGTATCTTTTAGGGTATAATCCTGTTGTTGCAACCGCATATTCTCTTTTTGTTGTAGGAACGTCGTCTATGGTCGGCACATATCAAAAACACAAAAAAGGTTTAGTAGATTTTAAAATAGGTATAGTCTTTTCATTTCCTTCATTTGTTGCAGTATATCTATCAAGGCGCTATTTAGTCCCGGCAATTCCAGAAACCTTATTTTCAATTGGCGATTTCGAGCTTTCTAAGGGCATGGGCATCATGATATTTTTTGCCATCATCATGCTTTTGGCATCAATTTCAATGATAAAAAAAGGAAAAGATGAATATCTAATTTCAAAAAGCCAACGTTATTACAAAACCTTTGTTCAAGGATTAATAATTGGTACTATAACAGGTATTGTTGGTGCTGGGGGTGGATTCTTATATGTTCCCGCTTTGGTACTTTGGGCAAATATCCCCATGAAAAAAGCTGTTGGCACCTCATTGATCATTATAACGATAAACTCGTTAATTGGTTTTATGGGCGATGTACAAACTTTAGATATCGAATGGGGTTTCCTCTTAATATTTACTCTAATTTCAATTTTAGGAATCATATTAGGTGTATCTCTATCAAAGTTTATAAGTGGTCCAAAATTAAAAAGGAGCTTCGGTTTCTTTATTTTAATAATGGCTATTTACGTTATTTACAAAGAGTTAAAACAGTATTAAACATGATAATTATTATAAACCAACTTGATGAGGTTTTATAATTTTATATCAGTAGAAAGTTAGTTATGAAAATAGAACAGATATATACGGGTTGTTTGGCTCAAGGGGCGTATTACATAGAATCTAACGGTGAAGTAGCCATTATTGATCCTTTGCGTGAAACACAACAATACGTTGATAAAGCTAACAATGAAAACGCTAAAATCAAGTATATTTTTGAAACCCATTTTCATGCAGACTTTGTTTCTGGGCATGTGGATTTAGCCAAAAAAACAGATGCGAAAATTATTTTTGGCCCTAGAGCCGAAACTACTTATAATATTCATTCTGCAAAAGATAACGAAGAATTCAAATTAGGAAACGTTACCATTAAAGTGCTACATACACCTGGGCATACTTTAGAATCTTCCACCTTTCTTTTAATTGATGAAAACGAAAAAGAGCATGCTATTTTTTCTGGGGACACACTCTTTCTAGGCGATGTAGGAAGACCAGATTTGGCCATTAAATCAAATTTAACAAAAGAAGATTTAGCAGGCATGCTTTTCGATTCTTTGCGCAATAAAATAATGACATTACCAGATGATGTTATTGTATACCCTGCTCATGGTGCTGGTTCTGCTTGTGGAAAAAACCTGAGTAAAGAAACTGTTGGTGTTTTAGGAGATCAGAAAAAAACTAATTATGCATTGCGTTCAGATATGACTCGTGAGGAGTTTATTGAAGAAGTTCTCGATGGCATTACTCCACCTCCACAATATTTTGCAAAAAATGCCATGATGAATAAATCGGGGTACGATACTTTTGAAACCGTTTTAAAGAAAGGAGATACCGCATTAAACCCTGAAGCCTTTGAAAACATAGCCAATCAAGAAGATGCTTTAGTTTTAGATGTTAGACATGAAAAAGAATTTATTAAGGCGCATATCCCTAATTCAATTTTTATAGGGATACACGGTGGCTTTGCACCATGGGTGGGCGCATTAATAACCGACTTAAAACAACCTATCTTATTAATTGCTCCAAAAGGTAAAGAACAAGAAACCGTTACAAGGTTATCTCGCGTTGGTTATGATAATACACTAGGCTATTTGGAAGGTGGAATTGATGCTTGGGAAGCAGCCGGAAAAGATATTGAAACCATCGCATCTATTTCGGTGGATGAATTTTCTAAGCATATTAATAATAAAAATGTATCTATTTTAGATGTTAGAAAAGATGGCGAGTATAAATCTGAACGCTTAGAAGGCGAATATGTACAGCATTTTGCTTTAGATTATATAAATAATAATATGAATGCTATTGATAAAAACAAAACCTATTATATACATTGTGCTGGCGGATACCGTTCAGTTATTGCAGCCTCTATTTTAAAAGCCCGCGGGTTTAATGACTTAATCGATGTTGCAGGAGGTTTTGCTGCTATAAAAAACACGGATTTACCAACTACAAATTTTGTATGTCCATCAACGCTTAAATAATAATTTAAACTTTAAGATATGAAAAAAAATATGGGAACTTTAGATAAAGGCATTAGATTAGTAATTGCCATTGCCATAGCACTATTGTACTATTTTAATATTATTTCTGGTACACTAGCTTATATACTAATGGCAGTAGCTATTATTTTTCTACTAACTAGTTTTATTAATTTTTGTCCTTTATACACCCTTTTTGGAATTAATACTTGTAAAGTAAAAAAATGAAAACAACAATAGAAATACAAAACTTGAAATGCGGTGGTTGTGCCAATACCATCACAAAAAAATTATCTAACATTGAAAACATATCTGAATTAGAGATAAACAATGATGATCATACAGTTTCATTTAATTATGAAAATGAAAACACACTCTTAAAAGCAAAAGCACTATTACATAATATGGGTTACCCTGTTGTAGGAGATAAAAATGCCCTAACAACAAAAGCAAAATCGTTTGTGAGCTGTGCTATTGGTAGAATTAAAGATTAAGATTCCTCAAGCGGCTTTCATAAGATTATTATCAATCCAAATAGTAACCCTTGTTTCATAATACCTTAAATTTACGTAAACAAACTTAGTAAATAATTGACTACAAAATTAATTTTAAGCACACAAAACCCATTTATCCGACAACTTGTACAGTTAAAGGACAAGTCACGAGAACGTAAAAAAACTGGCACTTTTTTAATTGAAGGCGAACGCGAAATTTTTTTGGCTCTTAAAGGTGGTTACGAGCTAGAAACTATCTTAATTTATCCCGAATTATTCTCTTTAGAACAACTCAACAACTTAACATCTCAACAAACAAACACCATAGAAGTTTCAAAAGAGGTCTATCAAAAATTAGCCTATCGAGATACTACTGAAGGTGTTATTGCCATTGCTAAAAGCAAAATTCATCAAATCACTAATCTAAATTTCAAGACAAATAAACCTTTAGTTTTAGTTGCTGAAGCTCCAGAAAAACCTGGGAATATCGGTGCTATTTTAAGAACTGCTGATGCCGCAAATGTGGATGCTGTTATTATTGCTAATCCTAAAACTGATTTGTACAATCCGAATATTATTCGCTCTAGTGTGGGTTGTGTGTTTACTAACCAAATTGCAACGGGAAATACCGAAGAAATAATTGGATTTTTAAAAGCGCAAAATATTAATATTTATTGTGCTGCATTGCAAGCCTCTGAAAATTATCATACACAAAATTTCACAAAACCAACAGCTATTGTTGTTGGTACTGAAGCAACAGGACTGAGTAATGAATGGCTTGAAAATTCGACTCAAAATATTATTATTCCTATGCAAGGCGAAATTGATTCAATGAATGTTTCAGTTGCAGCTGGAATTCTTATTTTTGAGGCGAAAAGACAACGGAATTTCAAATAAAACGTCATTACGAGGAAAGGATGACCGAAGTAATCTCATAAATTACAACTAACATTAAACAGATTGCCACGTCGCTAAAAAGCTTCTCGCAACGACATAAAAAACATGACATCAACCACCCTTTTTTACATCATCATAGCAATCATTGTTATCAATTTTATAGTTGATAAAATTTTAGATGCTTTAAACGCAAAACATTACAATGATGCACTTCCTGAAGAGTTACAAGATGTTTATGATGAGGCAGAATATAAAAAATCGCAAAACTATAAGGCAACTAATTACAAATTTGGAATATTAACCTCAACATTTTCTATCATTTTAACTTTAGGGTTTTTATGGTTTGATGGTTTTGAGTTTGTTGACAACATTGCTAGAAGTTACAGCGAAAATCCAATTATAATCGCACTTATTTTCTTTGGTATTATTATGATTGGTAGCGATATTTTAACCACACCCTTTTCTTACTACAGTACGTTTGTTATTGAAGAAAAATTTGGGTTTAATAAAACAACCATTAAAACATTTTTTCTTGACAAGATAAAAGGCTGGCTCATGATGGCTATTGTTGGCGGAGGTATTTTAGCGTTGATTATTTGGTTTTATGAGGCTACTGGACAATATTTCTGGTTGTATGCCTGGGGATTAGTTGCGGTTTTTACTTTGTTTATGAATATGTTTTATTCTAAACTTATCGTACCTCTTTTTAATAAACAAACCCCTTTAGAGGAAGGTACATTACGTGACGAAATTTCAGCTTACGCTAAAACCGTTGGGTTTAAATTGGATAAAATATTTGTGATTGATGGTTCTAAACGAAGTACCAAAGCCAATGCCTATTTTTCTGGATTTGGTAGCGAAAAACGTGTTACGCTTTATGACACGTTGATTAATGATTTGGATGATAATGAAATTGTTGCAGTTTTAGCTCACGAGGTTGGACATTACAAAAAGAAACACATCATCTTTAACTTGTTTGCTTCTATCCTATTAACTGGCTTAACGCTCTATATTTTATCGTTGTTTATTTCAAATCCATTATTATCTCAAGCTCTAGGAGTTGAGATTCCGAGCTTTCATATTGGATTAATCGCTTTTGGATTGCTCTACTCTCCTATTTCTGAAACTACAAGCTTGATTATGAATGTGTTTTCTAGAAAGTTTGAATACCAAGCGGATGATTATGCTAAAACCACTTATAAAGGTGAACCGCTAATTACTTCGCTTAAAAAACTTTCTAAAAATAGTTTGAGTAATTTAACACCACATAAAGCTTATGTGTTTATGCATTATTCGCACCCTACCCTTTTAGAACGGATTGTGAATTTGAGTAAGTAGATTTTGAATCCCTTTGTCATTTCGACCTAAGAAGAAATCTCATGGTTTATATCGCGCTAAGACGCAAAGTAGGATTGTTTTGATTAAAACTTGACTTTGTAAAAATTTTCAGCTACCTTCGTTTACATGTGCTGTCCCGATAACTATCGGGATTGTTTCATTAACGTCGGATATAAAACATTCAAACGATTTCATATCCGCCTTAGTTGTAACTCATTATTTGTAAGACAAAGAAACCTACTAACTTAAAATACTAAGAAATGAAAAGAAGAAAATTTATCTTATTGTCAGGATTGGGGATTTCGGCTATCGCAATTTCAACGTGGTATTATAAATTTAATACTCCAGAATACGATCAATTATTAACCGAACCAGAATTGCTATCGCACATCTGGGATGATACTACAATCGGTGAAATCGGTGAAATGTACCGGAAACAGTTTTCAGATGAAAATAGTGAACGTAAGTTGATAAAACATCTATCAGATTATGAATCAACTGAAATAACCACAATTACCGAAGTGTTACGAAAACAAATTACAGATGATTATAATAAAGGAAATACTGTGATGGTTGATGGATGGGTTTTGTCGAGGACAGAAGCACGCCAGTGTGCACTTTTTTCATTAACTCAAACCAACTAATCATGCATATTGACGCCAGAGAATTAGAGAACAATTCGATAATTGAAGGAGACATCTGTATTGTTGGAGCAGGAGCTGCAGGAATCAGCATAGCTCTAGACTGGATGGATACTCCTTACAAGGTAATATTACTTGAAGGAGGTGGATTTGAATACGATGATAAAGTGCAGGAACTTTATGCTGGTAAAACAACCGGTCAAAAGTACTTTCCACTAAAATCTGCCCGTCTTCATTATTTCGGTGGAACAACAGGTCATTGGGCTGGGATGTGTGCACCCTTTGATCCTATTGATTTTAAGAAACGGGATTGGGTGCCAAATAGTGGTTGGCCAATCTCCAAAACTGATCTTGACCCTTTTTATGCAAAAGCGAATAAAGTTCTGAAACTGGGGCCTTATAATTATGAGTACGAATATTGGAATAACGAACTACCAAACTTAACCCCTTTTCCTCTTGATAATAAAGTGGTGTGGAACAAAATGTGGCAATTTAGTCAAGCACGATATGGCAACTTATATAAGAAAACCATTATCGAAGCAAAAAACATTCACCTCTATACTTATGCAAATGCAGTGGATATCAAAACTGATGACACTATATCCAACGTGAAAGAAGTAATTGTCAAAAATTACGCAGGAAAAGCACATACCGTAAAAGCAAAACATTTTGTCATGGCTTGCGGAACAATTCAGAATGCTAGGATACTCCTTGCGGCAAATTCCCAAACACCACAAGGTCTAGGTAATGACAATGATTTGGTTGGAAGATATTTTCAGGAACATTTAGAAGTTGCTTCTGCCGAATTATGGTTGTCCAAACCATTTCCTACAGATTTGTATTCATGGGATTATGGAATCACTAAAGCAAGTGCAGAATTAGCCATTACTGAAGAGGTGCAGACCAATGAAAAAATGTTAAATGGGACAGCTTCACTCGTACCACTAAGTATAGCCAAATATCAAAAACCCAGAATGGAGACTTGGCAAAATAGTGATCCCAGAAAAAGTCTTGATAACATTTTTGCTAACTGGGATGAGGCAACAGAAAAAGCAAAAGGAGAAAAAGGAAATATTGAAAGAGCCTATCAGCTCAATACTCGTATTGAACAAGCACCTAATCCAAATTCCAGAGTAACGCTTGGAGAGGAAAAGGACGAACTGGGAGTCCCGCGGGCGAACCTCCATTGGGAATTAACGCCACTTGATAAATATAGCGTCCGTAAAATTTATCAAATTCTAGGTCAGCAAATTGGTATTGCAGGAATTGGCAGAATAAGACTTAATGAATTCTTAAGGGATGAAAATGACGACACTTTCCCTGATAGCACTAATGGAGGGTGGCATCATATGGGCACAACCAGAATGGCTGATGACCCAAAGAAAGGAGTGGTAGATTCGAATTGCCAGGTTCATGGTATTTCAAATTTGTTTATTGCTGGAGCCTCATGCTATCCTACTTCAGGAGCATCAAACCCTACGCTAAGTTTGACAGCATTATCACTTAGACTATCAAATTATTTAAAAAACAAAATGTAAATAACTTATTCGAACTCACGCAGTCATTAAAAATGATTCAAATGAGCTACAACAAAGTACTATGCTAAAAAACAAGTAAAAGCCAGTTAATTTTTCGCTAAAGCAGTTCTATAAGTATCATCATAAATCAACCCCGATTTTACTATTGCAAATGCCTATTTTAACAGCGTTTTACAAACAGCAATTAATGCTAGTTTTTTATTCTTTCCTTTGGCGACTATGCGCTCATAAATCGCTCTACCGGCCCTATTGTATTTCCCCGCTGCGCAAAGTCTCCGACTTTGAGCTATATATGTTTTTATATAAATCTATGCATTACTTTTTGTTTTATATCATATTTTATTTTGTTGCTTTTTCTGATACACTGTTTCGTTTAGTTTTTAAAGTTATTGGTTTGTGTCCTTTTTATTTGTTGTGTTCCTCAAAGTCGGGAGACTTTGCGGAGGAGTTTTCACTGAAACTCACGAATCAAAAAACAACTACAAATTAATATAACCTAGTTTTGAAATGTTTAGAGATTTAGATTTGAATCTCTTTGTCATTTCGACGACAGGAGAAATCTCATAATTTATGAAGCGCTAAGGTGCTAATAAACAAAGTTTTATTAGATTTATGTGATGTCTCAATCGTTCCTCATTTCACATGACAACCAAGTAAAAAACCTCACTAGTATCATTGTTAATAATTCTTAACAAATAATAATTATTTTCTGACAAAACTAATTTAAATTTGTCTTAAAATATTTTTTATATGAAACCTTTCGAAGATTATCAAAAACCTATAAAACAAGGTAAACGCTTTTTAGGTTTTCTTGGTGATTCCTATAGAGACTACTTAGCAGCAAGAATTCTATTTAATAACAACCAGCTTATACAAGCTTGTTGCTTGGCTAACACATCCATAGAGAAATTCCTCAAAGCCTTAATTGATTCTGAAGGAAATAAACCGAAATTTACTCACAACTTAATTGATTTATTATCCAAAATAGAAAAATACAACTTAGAAGAATTAAATGCAGATTTCCTTAATGTAATAACTAAAATTTATTCAAGTAGGTATATTGGTGATTGTGATACTGGATATAATATGGTGATTGTGAAAAATAAATTTTTAGCTGAACTTGATTATGTTTATTCAATCCTAGAGCCAAAACTAAGACTATTAAAAACTGATACTAAACAAGTTGCAAATTCACGTTATGAAATTGATTTATCAATGCAAAACTCCGCTTTGCTCATGAATAATTATATTTTGCTTGGTATTAACAAGACTACATTTATTGAACAATTGGATTTTGTTTCTGAATTAAGAATGCATAATCATTCAGTGATGGAAGTAACTTATTCCACTAATGAATCTAAAAATGATGCCATTTTCGATTTTGAATCACTAAAACCAAATGGAAATGAAAACAGAAGTTTTAAAACATGTTATAGAGCTGATTCGGTTAAAGAAGATTTAGTGTTTATAATAAATGGTCACTATCTTAATCGCGGAAATTACCTTAGCAGAAAACCGCGTTAACGATTGAACGGCATGTTTGAAATCCTTTTTGCGAAGATTTATACTTAGAACTTCCGTTTTTAACTAAAAGTTATTTGATAATAAGACCCCGAAACTAGTTCGGGACTGCTTCGCAGAAAGATTGAGTAGTGAAAGCGTGTTAAAACGCCCAAATAATTAAAATTAAGGACCTTATAATGAGATTCCTGCCTTCGCAGGAATGACAAGTCAAATAATAGTGTATCTTTGCCGCTTGAAACTCAAGAAGAGTTTATATTCCTCAGAGTGAGGATGTGTTATTAGAAGTTTAGGTTTAAGTATGTCGATTCGCTTCTTTATGTAACACTCATAACAAATCGCATACATTATACAAGAATGAGCACATTCCAAGAATTAGGTCTTAATGACGACCTATTACACGCAATTACAGATTTAGGGTTTATTAAACCCAGTGAAGTACAAGAAAAAGCAATCCCAATTTTATTGGAATCGGAAACCGATTTAGTAGCCTTAGCCCAAACGGGAACAGGTAAAACTGCGGCTTTTGGTTTTCCGATGTTAGAGAAAATTGATGTTGCAAGCAGAACAACCCAAGGTTTAATTTTATCGCCTACACGCGAACTTTGTTTACAAATTACCAACGAAATGAAGCAATATGGTAAGTATTGCAAAGGGTTAAATGTTGTCGCTATTTATGGTGGCTCTAGCATTACAGACCAAGCACGTGAGGTAAAACGTGGCGCACAAATTATTGTAGCTACTCCTGGCCGAATGAAAGATATGATTAGCAGACGTTTGGTTGATATTTCTAAAATACAATACAGTGTTTTAGATGAGGCCGATGAGATGCTAAACATGGGGTTTAAAGAAGATATTACCGATATTTTATCACATACTCCTGAAGAAAAAAACACATGGTTATTTTCTGCAACTATGCCTCGTGAAGTAGCTACTATTGCTAAAAAATTCATGAAGAGTCCACAGGAAATTACTGTTGGAAATAAAAATGAAAGCACCAACCAAGTATCGCACGAATATTATTTAGTGAATGCAAGGGACCGCTATCAAGCATTAAAACGTTTATCTGATGCCAACCCTGATATTTTCTCAGTAGTATTTTGTAGAACAAAACGTGATACTCAAAAAGTGGCTGAGCAACTTATTGAAGATGGTTATAGCGCTGGTGCACTGCATGGTGATTTGAGTCAAAATCAACGTGATTTAGTAATGAAATCGTTTAGAAACAAACAAATACAAACGCTTGTAGCAACCGATGTTGCCGCTCGTGGAATTGATGTTGACGACATTACACACGTTATAAATTACCAGTTGCCAGACGAACCTGAAATTTACACGCACCGATCTGGAAGAACAGGACGCGCAGGTAAAACAGGAATCTCAATGGTTATTGTTTCTAAAAGTGAGGTTCGTAAAATAAAAAGTATTGAGCGCATTATTAAAAAGCAATTCGAGAAAAAAGAAATTCCTGACGGCTCACAGATTTGCGAAGTACAATTAATGTCGCTTGCTAATAAAATTCACAATACAGAAATTAATCATGAAATTGATAAGCATTTAACCAGTATTAATGAATTATTTGCTGATACGGATAAAGATGAATTGATTAAAAAATTCTTCTCGGTTGAATTTACACGTTTTTATAATTACTATAATAAATCTAAAAACTTAAATATAGACGAAGGTTCTTTTGATAGAGATGGCGGACGCGAAGGTGGTCGTGATTTTGGAGGAAGCAAAAACTCCACACGCTATTTTATAAATGTTGGAGGAAAAGACGGTTTTGATTGGATGAAGTTGAAAGACTTCCTGAAAGAACAAATGAATCTTGGTAGAGATGATGTTTTTAAAGTGGAAACAAAAGAGAGCTTCTCTTTCTTTAATACTGAGAATGAATTAAAAGAAAAAGTATTAGCGCATTTTACCGACTTTAAACACGAAGGTCGTTTTGTAAATGTTGAAGTGTCTGAAAACCGTGGTGGCGGCGGAAGACGCAGCGACAGACGCGGAGGCGGAAGACGTGATGGCGGCGGTGGAAGACGCGACGATAGAAAAGGTGTTTCTGGAAACCGAAGTGAAAGACGTGGTAGCGCGGGTTCTTACTCGAAACCTAGACGTTCTGGAAGTGATTCAAACTCTAGTTCGGACAGACCAAGACGTTCAGATTCTGATTCAGGTCCTTCAAGACCTAGACGTTCTAGACGATAAGAAAACAACCCCTTATTATAACTTATAAAAAAGCCTTAAAATCATTGATTTTAAGGCTTTTTTTATCGTTTTAGAGTAAAATGACCTCTGTACTGCTTGTTTTTACTTGGTCTGACAACTACAAACCAGTAATCTGATGTAGCTAGTACTTGACCATTAAGAGTGCCATCCCATCCATTAGAAAGTGGATTTAATTGAGTTATTAATTTTCCATATCTATCAAAAATATTGATTTCTATATCAGGTTCAGTTTCAGAAAAATTTATCTTCCAGAAATCGTTGTATCCGTCGCTATTGGGTGTGAAAAATTTAGGATAGTTTAATAGGTATATGTCTTCGGTGTAAACAATACATCCGTTTTCGTTTTTCACATAAACTGTATAATCTCCTGGCAATAAATCATTAAAAAAGTTACTATCTTGATAGTCGTAATCATCTATAGAATATTCATAATGACCTGTTCCATCCACATGTACTAACACGGAATTACTATTAGATGTCCAATCATTAATTTCAATATTTACAGCCTTAGGAAAATCAGGTTCTACTACTTTAATAGTCCTGCTTACACTACATGTTGTTTTATAAGTATCGTTATTTATATTGTAAACAGTAACTTTATAATCCCCCGGTTCATCTACTATTATTTCAGAACTTGTTTCGCCGGTATTCCATATATATTCATCATGGATAGAATTCACATATAACTGAACATCTTCTCCTGGGCACAAATACCAAATCACATCCATATCAATTACCGGTTGACTATTAACCCCTATATAAAAAGACGTGGTATCATAGCAAGAGGCATTGACCAAGCTTTCCACTCTTATAAACAATTGTTGAGGGTTGGTCTGGTTCTCAAAGTTCTCGGCAATGGCATTTAACCCCGAGTCCG
>NZ_BAABJJ010000024.1:0-664 GCF_039543245.1 Algibacter agarivorans | reverse complement strand
TCTATGTACCGCTTCTAGTGTGGCACTAGGAACACCGACCACAGCGGATAACTGTTCGGTAGCTACGGTTACAAACGATGCTTCTGAGCCATTCGCTCTAGGTGATACGACCGTAACTTGGACCGTGACCGATGGCTCTGGGAACACAGAAACCTGTACACAAACAATAACAGTGACCGATAACATTGACCCGACCATTACCTGTCCTGCAGATGTTGCAGTGGACGTGGATGCCGGTCTATGTACCGCTTCTGGCGTGGCACTGGGCACACCGACCACAGCTGATAACTGTAGCGTGGCCTCTGTGACAAACGATGCCTCTGAGCCTTTTGCGCTAGGTGATACGACCGTAACTTGGACCGTGACCGATGGTTCCGGGAACACAGAAACCTGTACACAGATTGTAACGGTGACCGATAACATTGACCCGACCATTACCTGTCCTGCAGATGTGGCCGTGAACGTGGATGCCGGTCTATGTACCGCTTCCGGCGTGGCACTGGGCACACCGGCAACAGTCGATAACTGTAGCGTGGCCTCTGTGACAAATGATGCCTCTGAGCCATTCGCTCTAGGTGATACGACCGTAACTTGGACCGTGACCGATGGTTCCGGGAACACAGCAACCTGTACGCAAACAATAACGGTGACCGATACTATCAAA
>NZ_BAABJJ010000023.1:0-13836 GCF_039543245.1 Algibacter agarivorans | reverse complement strand
CACAAAGGTAACTTTGCGGAACAAATTTCCCTTTCTCTTTTTTAATCGTTTAGGACGCTATTGATCTCAAATAATGAATTTATCTTGGCTTTCTATGATGATTAAGCTATAAAATGATTAATTCTTACATATAACATACATACTTTTAATGAATAATAACCTTGAGGTTATAACTTTAACCAAAAATACTCTCAGAGAAGCAATCAGTGATAACAAGTACTGGAGCAATTCTTATGTAGCCCCTTTTTCAAAAAACAAGGCAAGATGGTTGCTTGAAAACAATCGCGCTGAAGATGATGATATATTGGCAATTCTAGGTTACGAAAATCATACCCTTGTGGCTTTTGTTGCTTTAGTTCCAGATTGGATTGAAAATAAAGCTGGTGATGTAAAAAAAATATTCTGGAGTCAAAGATGGTGGGCGTCTAATGCATATAAAGACACCATTCTTCCAACTTACACTAAAAGCATATCGTTAAAAGAATGTAATAATCAAGTGGTTATAAAGTTTTTGGGCGATAATACTAAGGCGTATTATGAAAAACAACCATTCACTAAATTTTCTGAAAGAAAACGATACATCCTCATTTTTAGCTTTAACTATGATATTCTGGCCTATAAAAAGAAAAGTCTTAAAAAGATAGCGCCTTTATTGAAAGTTCTTGATGTATTTTCACGCAAAGTAATTTCAGTAATTAATACATTAAAGACTAAAAAAAGAACTCAGAATTTAGAGATTGAATATATTTCTTTAGTAGATAAAAATACTTGGGATTTTATTGAAAAGCACTGTGCTCATGATGTTATACTAAAAACACAAGATTATATTAATTGGCAAATAAGCAATAATCAATATCACGTTGTAAGCGATAAAGTAAGGAATCCAAATTATAATTGTTTGCTCGGTAGTATTTCTAATAAAATATATAATTTAAATTTTCTAGTTAAGAAGGAAAATGATATTATTGGGTTTATATCTGGATTCGTATCAGGAAAGAGGTTTACAGTACGATATTTTTGTGCTAATGACGACAATTTTGATTACTGCGTAGATGCGTTGATTACGAATTTTATAAAAGAAAAATGTACATTGCTTCAAACTGAAAACAGTATGTTAGGACAACGAATAAAAAGTAAATACTTAACAGTGTATACGGATGCCAAACAGTTGTTTTCTCTTATTCATAATGATGTTGGTACAGATATGGCAAATGCCATTATAAATGATCAAGACGGTAATTTTCTCTAATTCAATGGTTTTATGAACTTGATTTACAGCTTATATGACGCTTTTGTCCAAAATAAAGAAAAGCATGTTTTCTGTATAAATGATGCCTTTTATACTTATAAAGATCTATTAGCATGCATTATAAAAATCAGAAAAATTATAGCCGATACTATTAGTGATAATCAAAAGTATATTGGGTTGGTTGCTAATAATGATTTAGAAACCTATGCTACAATATTTTCAGTATGGATGGAGGGAAAAGCATATGTCCCAATAGATCCAACGGCTCCAATAAGTAGAAATGAAGCCGTATTAAATTCAATTGATGTGAGTTATGTTTTTGATTCTTCTCCAAAAACAGGTTTTAATTCATTTACGGTATGTAATATAAATGAAACAAAAAGCACTCCTAATTCATTATTTGAACCTATTAAATTTCATAAAAAAAGTATAGCTTATGTGTTGTTTACTAGTGGTAGTACAGGGAAGCCAAAGGGTATTCCCGTAAGTTTTGAAAATTTAAATGCACTTTTTACAGAACTAGATAATGATGATGAGTATAAATTGAATGCGTCTGATAGGTGTCTTCAAATGTATGATTTGACATTTGATGCATCGCTAACGGCTCTTTTACCGGCGCTTTTAGTTGGTGCATGCTCGTATACAGTGTCTTCAAATGTTATAAAATATTTTTATGTATTCAAGCTTTTGGAAAAACATAAGCTTACTGTGTTAAAAATGGTGCCGTCAATAATCTATTATTTAAGACCCTATTTTCCTGAAATACATGCACCTTCAGTACGCTATTGTATTTTTGGAGGAGAGAAGTTATATGAAGATATTGTTGATGAATGGGTTAAATGCATACCAAATAGTAAAATTTTAAACCACTATGGACCAACAGAGTTTACAGTATGTAGTGGATATTATACTTATAATACAAATCAAAATAACAAATCCTATAATGGTGTTTTATCAATAGGGAAGCCTTTTGAAAATGTAGATTATTTATTATTAGATGATGATGATAATGTGATTTCTGATAACTTAGAAGGGGAGTTGTGCTTAGCAGGTAATCAACTCACTTCTGGATATTGGAAAAATGATAAACTGAATGCATCTTCATTTTTCATGCATAAAACAGATTTAGGTATTATAAAACGATTTTACAGAACTGGAGATTTATGCGTTAGAGATGATAATGGGTATTATATGTATGTTGGAAGAAAAGATTTTCAAGTAAAAATTGGTGGTTATAGGGTTGAATTAGGAGAGGTGGAGTATCATGCTAGAAATCATGAGTCTACAAAATTAAAAAATAGTCTTGTTATAGATGTAAAAAACTCTAGTAATAATGATGAACTTGTGCTCGTTATAGAAAGTTCTAAATTTGATACTGAAAATTTATTTAAACATCTGAGTTCAAAACTTGTAGATTATATGGTTCCAAATAAAGTGTTTTTTATTGATAATTTTCCTCATAATAAAAATGGGAAAATAGATAGAAATCAATTAAGACATATGATAATTAAATAGAAAATGAATCAAGAAGAAATTTTAGTTGTTATAAAAGAGTCCTTTGTAAAAATATTAGAGCATGATAAGTTCGAACTAAATGAAAGGACAACAGCAAAAGATGTAGATGGATGGGAATCTATTACGCACTTGCTTATTATTAATGAAGTAGAAAAATCCTTTAAGATCAAATTTAAACTAATGGATTTAATGTCTATGGAAAACATTGGTGATTTAATAAATACTGTTAAGAAAGAAATTGAAGTTTAAAGGGATATGCTACTTAACCCCTTTAAACCATCTATAATATAGGTAAAACCAAAGTGTTGGGTGAAAAAAAAGCTTATTGTTAATTTGATGTTTTGAGCTAACTTTAGGAATGATATTATTTGACTGTATATCTCGAATTGCTTTTTTTAACAAGGGTAGCGCTTTTGCCAATTGTAGATAAGTATAAGTCATGAAATTGTCTTTTGAATTTATACTATCTGTAATGATATCTTGATATAGGATATTTCCGGTATCAATACCCTCATCTACAAAGTGAACTGTTACACCACAGTTTTCCATGTCTTTATTTATTAAAGCCCAATAGCCCCCATGCAAGCCTCTATATTTTGGTGTTATTCCGGAATGAATATTGATGAATTTTGCTTTTGTTAATTCAAGTGTCTTTTTAGACAAAATTCTATGACTGACAATAACAACTATATCTGGGTTTAATTTTATTAACAATTCATGCCCTTCATCTGAGTTGACAGATTTAACTGCAGTAAATTTGTTTTTTTCAATGGCAGTATCTTTAATATCATTAACCTCTAAGATATTAGCAATCCTATCTTTTGCAGAAAAATTTATGTAGGGTACAAGTATGATTCTAAATAATACTTGCCCAATAACATGAATAATCCCCAGCTTTTTAATTCTTTTTTTTAAAAGCTTTAAAAACCCTTGCCCATTATCAATTATTATATGATCAATATTAAAATCGTTTTTAAGGCTGGTATAAACCATTCTTGCATAAGCGCTATCTTCAACTATCATTATGATTTTTTTATCCATATAACTTATTTAAAAACAACTTTTCCATCATGTTATTTTATGAATTTTATTTGCTGAGTGAGAGAATCGCATGATAGAATATAGGTGTTTACCATATTATTGACTTGAAACGATTCAATTTGATTATAAGGTTTCACAACAAGATATAGAAAGTCGTTTACATATTTTGTTAAAAAATCATAACTAATCTCCTTTTTTATGTCAATTTTATTTAATTCTTTTGGGTTCGGTAGTTTATCCAATTTAATTATTTCAACTTCTCTTTTTGGATTTAAATGTTTCTTTTTTTTAAGATTATAAGTGATTTTATGAAATTTCTCATTTAATTTTTTGCTTCTTAAATAAGTTTTAAATTCATAAAAAATATATAAAATATATGCTGTCAGTTTAGATATAATAGATTTTTTATCATAAATGATATGATATTCAAAATCATACTGGAGGGTACACATTCTTTTTTTGTAATCGAAATAACCTTTAGAAAAATCTAGTATTTTTAAATTATTATCGAAGCACCAATTAAGAATTTTTAGATTATTTACGTACCCAATATTGAATTTAGAATAGTCTGTATCAAAAACAGTAATGGCATCTATTACAGCGTCTTCTGTATGGTAATTATAAGTAATGGCAATAGGGGTTTCTTTGTCATAAACAACAAACAAAGATGCTTTTTCTTCTAATATCAATGGGTAAGCTACTTCTTTATAAAAATTCCACTCAAATGGTTGCATGTTGTTGTATGAAATCTGTTTTTCGGAATATCTTTTTTCCAATAACATCATAAACTTTTTAAAGACTTCATCATAATCAGCTTTATCGATATGTCCAAAATACATTTTAGTAGAGATATTAAAACACTCATCTAACCGCCTCGTGAATTTGCGCATTTTCATTCTGGTATTCTTACTAAAAGTCTTTAATAAATAATCATCTATATTTTTAAATTCATCTAAGTGTATTAAATAACCAGGGTATTGCTTTGATCTAAATACACCAATATTATCAGGGCGATTATTTCGTTCTCTTCGTAAATGCGGTAAAACATCATAAATTATAAAAGTATTATTTTTGAAATCTTCATAATTATTGATTCTATAAGTGTTTCCTTTAGTTAAGTTCTTTCCAATATTAACAAAAAAAGAAAAACGACTCTTATAAAAATTTATACCATCAATGAAATTAAATGTTCTTACAGGTTTATTAGAAATAAAGTGTTTTTTCCAAATTTCCTGAAAAGTATTTGCGTTAAAGGGGTTGTTTTTTATTTCCATTTAGTATTTAAATATCGGTAAATAGAAGTGCTCTCTTTATATGGTTTATCATCAATATATCAACAAAAGTGGGATATAAATTGTTATTTAATTTTTTGAATACTCTAAAAGTATAAGTGGTTCATTTTTTAATTTTGAAATCACATAATAATCAAAAGTATGATAGGTGTTTAATATAAGTCAAACTTTGAGAATAAAGAATTCCGCTTCGCTTAATTTTAAAATTAACTCAATCATTGTTTGGAAAAGATTTAATGATTTGCGTATTAATTATATATCATAATTTTTATTTCTCGATAGTTCTATGAGTCTATCACATTTAGCGAACATTATGTTTTCTTTATAGTGATTATATTGCGCTAAATTTTCACTGTTTTCTCCTTTTAACCATGCTATATATATAGCAGCCAAGTTAATTCCGGCTTCATGTGAGAAAGGGTATCCACCACCAAACCTAGGATTGATTTCTAGTAAATAAAGCTTGTTGTCAACAACAAAAAGATCGCAATCAATACTTCCGAGATGTTTAAGATTTTGGCTAATTTTTACTCCTAATTTTTCAAATCGTTCATCTATTATAGATATGGCCTTATCAGTTTCTCCAGAGCGCATAGCAAGTTTTTCCCTTGCAAACGAACCATAATAGTTTCCATTAAAATCGTTAACTATATCCATTCCATATTCTTTTCCTTCAAGCTTCTCTTGTATCAAGATGTTATTTTTTAAATCTTTTTTATTAGCATTGCATAATATGGGATATTTTAGTTTTATTTTTTGTAGTTTATATGAAAGTTTTAGCTCTTTAATAGATTCTAGATAATATAAACCTGCAGAAGCACTTCCCCAACGTGGCTTTAAAACTAATGGGAACTTTAAACTACCATTTTCTATATCTTCCAGTGCCTTATCAAGTTTTATGTAAGTTTTTGGTGTATTAAGGTTTAGGTCTTTTAAAAATTTGTACGTTTTCCATTTATCAAAACCAATAGATATTATATTAGAATTTGAAATAAGTACTTTTGCTCCATGTTGCTCAAATAAGCTTTTATTTCTTGATAAAGCCGGAAGCTCTAAATCATTTAAGGAGATAATAGCTGTTACTGAATGTTTTTTAACAATTTCTACTATTTCGTTTACATAATTATCCGAATAAATATTTGAGACTTTTATAGCTATATCTGCATCAATCATTGCGGGAGCATTCATTTGTTCATCAGCAGCAATTATCTGTCCCTCACCTTTTAATGCCTCTTTAAAATAATTAATGAGGTAATTTCTCCTGCCAGCACAAGTAAAAAGGATGTTAATTTTTTTCATTTGAGACTATCTTTTAATCTTTTTCTTTAAATAAATTAATTATTATTCTTCTCTTTCCAGAACTTAATAACGGGATTTCATCAACATAGTTAATAGTTATCTTAGCATCTTCACCTAAATAATATTTATAGCATGATACTAGTTCATTTTCTCTTTTAAACTTAGAATCTATATTTATTTTAAAAGTATAACCTTTTTTAGTATGCTGTATAATTTGAAATTGATTTATTTCTGGAAATTTAGTAAGTAAACCTGAGACAAAGAAAGGGCTCAATATTTTACCTTTTGTATTATATAGCGAATCACTTTTCCTGCCCGTGATAATTTCAAACTTAGGAATCTTATCGTTTTCATGGTTACAGAATTTACCTAAATCTCCAGTGTCATATCTAATTAAAGGAGTACCGATGTTATACAAATCGGTAACAACAATACGCCCAAATTCTTTAGGTTTTACAGGTTTGTCGTTATTTATCCCCAGAATTTCAATATAATAACTTGCCCAGTTAATTGTATATGCTTTATCTTTTATCATTTGTTGGGCTAAAATTCCATTTTCTTCATTAGAATATCTGGAAACTACAGGTGTTTTAAAATAATACTCCATTTTATCATGAACTTCATCAGAAAGACTTTCAGAAGTTGCAATAATAGATTTAACGTTACAATCTAATGGAGAGGATTTTATTTTATTTAAATATTTACAAATTTTTTCGAAACCCGATGGAAAACCAATAAAACATTTTGGTTGTTTGTCTTTTTGTGTTTTTTTAATTAATACGCTTAGTTTGTCTTCTGTTAAATCATCTTCTATGTCAATTTCAACAATATTAATAAGTTTTTTGAAAAGGATTGGTTTTCTGTATTTTTTCAGCCATAAACGAATGAATAAAAGTTGATCACCTATTGTATACCCAGCATTAGTAGCAAAGAAAATTACATCAGCTTTATTTCTTCTTGCTTTTCTTTTTGTTTGATATACTTTAAAAGGTGTTCCTGTTGAGCCACTGCTGCTTACTTCTAACAAGTTTGATGAATTAGTTGGGACGATATTAATATTTTCAAAATTATTTTTAATGATAAGTTTGTCAACAACAGGAAAGTCTTTAAGGGTTTTATAGGATTTAAATGCGCTATAAAATTCTGTGGAATTCACAGCAGTATCCAATAATTTTTTTAAAATTGGTTCATTTTTTTGTTGAAGGGTGCTAAACGATGTAATTCTGAACCTTTTTTCTATATCATCTAGGTCTTTTTTAAGTAGACCGCCGTATAGGCTATCTAACAACCAGAATGCATTAAGTCGAATTTTATTTATTGAACTCATTTAAACTTTTTTTAATTGGCTGTAAAAAACCTCTATTTTTCGCTTCAATCCAAAAAGTTTAAATGAGTTTATTATATACATTTTGTTTGAACAAGAAAACATTAGAAATGCCTGCTATTTAGTCATTTTATTACGTCTTAACTCTTCTAAATCTAACATATTCTATATCTTTTCCTAATTTATCATCCCAACTTAAAAGGTTTCTGCCAAAAACTTGGGCTAAACCAGTTACTCTAGGTCTAACAGTATGTCTTATTTTTTCTTCAGTGGTATAATAGGGTAGGTAATGCACTCTAAGCGGTCTTGGGTCAGCTAAACTCATGTCACCCTTAATGATATTAATTAATTGTGGTATTTCATCAAGTGATGTGTTTCTTATAAATGAGCCAAATCTGGTTACTCTATAGGCATCAGGTAATAGGTTTCCTTTATTTACAACTAATAAAACAATATAAACAATTAATCCAGTTGAGGCAAGAACAAGTATTCCTGTTAATGCTAGAAAAAAGTCAATAATTCTTTTAAAAAACTTCTTATACATTTTTTTAATAAGTAGAATTCATTCAACAAAATCAAAAATAGGACTATCTTTTTTAAAATTTTATTTTTTAAACATTTATACGTTCTTTATCTTATTTTAACGATGAATGATAAACGGTTTTTTATGAAATTACAACTTAAGAATGTGTTTATTGTTTTGTATTAATTTAGATTTATTTGAAATGCTGTGTTCAATTTTTAAGTGAACAAACTTATTATTGTGTATTTATTTGACTGTAAATGTAGTTTGTTGCTTTTTTTTACAAGCAATATGCAAGTGCCCCTCTTTATCTAAAGTACCAACTTGACTTTTTATCTCAATAATAGAAAAACCGTTCTTTTTAAGAATGTCTAGTATATGTTTTTTTTTAAACCAAATATTTTGTGGCTGATTTTTATTTAAAAACTTCCAATTAACTTTGTTGTTTATAATAAGCCAAGGCAATTTATATTTGCTTTTTTTTTCACCTCTTAAAATTCTAAAAAAGTTTATCAACATACTCAAGATTGGATTATACAATTTTGAGTTCCAATTAAGAAAGGAGAATATATAGATACTGTTTTGCTTTCCTATTCTATATGCTTCTTTTAAGGCTATGGGAAGTACATCTTTATCAACAAAACAGAGTACTTGTTGTAAATAAATTAAATAATCAAATTCCTTTTCCTGATAGTTGACAAGGTTAGTAGCATCTGCATTTTTGAAGTTTATTGAAGAATTTAAATTTTCCTTTTTTTCATCGCAAAAACTAATCATTTTTTCAACATAATCAAATGCTTCTAGATTTGAAAATCCCAGTTTTTCTATTTCAAAAATTATTCTACCTCCACCAGTGCCGGCTTCAATTACTTTTCCATTTTTATTTATTAGATATTTTTCTAAAAAATATTTTTCTATTCCTAATAGTTCTTCTTTTTCAGACCATTCCGTAAACAATTGATTCGAATAAAGATCTTTATTTAATTTTTTTTGCATAGCTGTTTAAAATAAACTATTTGTGTTCTGCAAGTCTGTATAATGGGAAAAAAGAAGAGCTCATTTTTAAAATTTTATTTTTATTACATAAATTATCATATTCTTCTTTATTTACAATTAATTTCCAAACAAAAAAAGGATGATACTCATCCGAGAAAGACGATTTGAATCTAAACAAAGAGTCGTTTTCATTTGCACCTAAGCCTCCACCAAGGTTGAAATTTTTATAACCTTCTTTAGTTGCTTTTATTCTCATTTGATCTATGAGAAATTTGCTACCATTTAAATGTAGAAATTTTTCGTCAGACCCCGATAAATGATATTGAACCATTGTATTAGTTTTTACAAACATACAAGCGGCTATCGTTTTTTTTGTTTCATTATCAATTGCAAGTAAAACCTCGGTTATATAATCATTAGAAGAAATAAATTTTTCAAAATATTCATCACTAAAAAAATAACGCTTTTTAGCTTTTATACGTTTCATATTCGCGTAATATAAATCTTGAAATTCTTGAAAATCTTCTTTAGTTTCTGCAACTTTTAATGATAAAAGTCTATTAGCTTTGTTAATTTGTGTTTTTAATCTTCTTTGATATTTACTTCTTTGCTCTTCTAAAGGGTTAGATAAATTGATATTAACTATTTTTCCTAAATATTCCAATTCTCCAAAATAAGATCCTTCACCCAAATTAGAAAACAGTATATTCTGAAATGTTAAATAAGGGTTTAACCTATCAAAAACGGAAACAATTTTTTTTTCATTAAAAAAATCAATCAATGTTTTCTCGTAATTTGATGTATTGAAATTTAATGGCGTTTTACTACCAACTGGCCCTGCATATCCATACACTGAAATGGCATCAAAATATTCAGTACCTTCTATTTTTCTTATCAATAACGGTAAGCCAATAAAGATGTCGTTATTGGTGTATTTAATTAAAACAGCCTGATCTGTTTCTGACTTTGAAATTTGATGGTAATCGAAAGTGTGGTAAAAACCATAATCTTCTACACTTTCTAAAAATTCATCCCATTCATTCTTTTCTGTAAGAATTTCTATTTTCACTATTTTTTGCTATTAATCAATAAAATTTGAAACATTAAAAAATGTTGATCTTAATCATCTTTTATTTGAGCGACAACTGAAGCGAAATTTTGCACCAGTCGATCACATTTAGAGAATGTTATATTTTCTTTATATTTATTAAATTTGGATAGGTCTTTGTTTTCATACAGCCATTCTATATAAATAGCAGCTATATTTATTCCAGCTTCATGAGAAAAAGGATAACCTCCACCAAATCTTGGATTAAGTTCCAGTATATATAGCTTGTCATTTACTATAAACACATCACAATCCAAAGTGACCACATGTTTTAATACTTTGCTAATCTGTTTGCCTAAATTTTCAAATTGAACGTTTATAATTGATTTAGCTATATCTGTTTCACCACAACGCATCATTAGTTTTTCTTTTGCAAAACTACCATAATAATTGCCTTCAAAGTCGTTAAGAATATCCATCCCGTATTCTGTGCCATCGAGTTTTTCTTGAATTAGGACCGTGTATTCTATATTTTCTAAATTATTTTTATTTGATATTTTTTTTCTATTATTTATGGACTGAAGTTTATATGAGAGTTTTAACTCTTCCAAAGATTCAGGATAATTAACGTTAATAGAGCTGCTTCCCCAGCGCGGTTTTAAAACCAACGGAAATTTTAATTTCCCCTTTTCAATATCTGTTATTGCCTTATTTAGGTCAATATAAGTTTTTGGAACGTTAAAGTTTAATTGTTTAAAAAAATTAAATGTTTTCCATTTGTCAAAACAAATATCTATAATAGTCGGGTTAGAAATAATTGCTTTTGCGCCATTCTTTTCAAATAAATCTTTATTATCTGAAATAATTGGTAATTCTAAATCATTTAAAGAAATTATCGCTGTTACAGCATGCTTTTTTACAATGTCTGTTAAAATCGAAATATAATTATCGTGATAAATATTAGGAACTACATAAGATATATCTGCGTCCACCAAAGCTGGCGCGTAACATTGCTCATCAATAGCTATGATTTTACCACGACCATTTAATGCTTCCTTAAAATGATCTATAAGATAATTTCTTCTGCCAGCACAAGTAAAAAGTATATTCTGTTTCATAGCTTCAAGAGGTCCTATTTTATACTAGGTTTTCTCAATTCGTCTAAATCAAGCATCCTCGGGTCATATACTGTATTGTCATAAATAAATAATTTTCGAATAGTTTTACAAAAAATAGAAACATCTGTTAAAAAAGATAATTTATTTACATATTCAATGTCTTTCGCTAGTTTATCATCCCAACTTAAAAGATTTCTACCAGAAATTTGTGCTAAACCTGTGATGCCTGGTCTTACTGAATGCCTTATTTGTTCCTCTTCGGTGTAATATGGTAGGTAATGAACCCTTAAAGGTCTTGGGCCAATTAAACTCATTTCTCCTTTAATTATATTAATTAACTGTGGTATTTCATCAAGCGAAGTTTTTCTTATAAAAGATCCAAATTTAGTGACTCTCTCTTCATTTGGCAGCAATTTACCATTGCGATCTTTTTTATCGGTCATAGATTTGAATTTAATAATACTAAATATTTTTTCGTTTTTTCCTGGGCGCTTCTGATAAAAGAATGGATTTTCTTTATTAATTAAAAGTATTACTAAACAAACAATCAATGCTATTGGCGACAAAATAATTAGGATAACCAATGCCGCACAAAAATCAATAATCCTTTTAAAAAAAACCTTGTACATTTTATAATTCACAAAATTTATAATTAATCAAAAATAGTTCTATAATTTTAAATTGACATTTATTATTTTAAAATTAGTTCTTAGCTTTTTATTTTATCGATGAAAATCGAAAAAACTAAGTTTAACGTCACAAATGAAATTTTATTTAAAAAAATAAAGTAAAAAACAAATAAAACAGCCTTCTCTCAACAGTAATTTCTATTTTTTCTACAAAATATTAAGGCTTTTTTATTTCAAATATGAGCCAGAAAATAAGCCACGCACATGAATTTCAGGTTCGTTAATTTATGCCTTTTCATTTATTAATTACGACCATTAAAAGGAACACTATTAAGTGTGTAAGAAAGATTTACATTTTCTTTTGATATCACATTTTTACGGTTAAAGTTAAATTTCAAAATAGATTTTAAACGAAGGGTAATTCATTTACATGTCTTTTAAATAGGGAAATCTAAAATACGGTATTCTCAGGCTTTCTTGAAAACCAATCTTTCGGATAAATGTGGTCTATTTTTGGACTTTTAGGAAGCGTTGTCAGCTTCCCACTGTTTTTTTCGGTAAACGTTAAAAACGTCCAAAAACTCATCCTGGTCAATTGCAACCTCCGATTTTGATAGTATTTTCAGTATGGTCCAGTAAAGGATTTTTGCGTCGAGTGCCAAGCTCAAGTTTTCTATATAATCGACATCCAATGAAAACCGCTCTTCCCATACTAGACTATTGCGACCCTTTACTTGTGCAAGCCCTGTGATACCAGGTTTTACACTATGTCTTTTACGTTCGGTTTCATTGTAATATGGTAGATAAAGAACCACAAGTGGCCTAGGACCTACCAGGCTCATATCCCCTTTAATAACATTGAGCAATTGTGGGATTTCGTCCAAAGAATATTTTCGAATGAACTTGCCCATCATTGTTGTGCGCACTCTATTTGAGAACAAATTGCCGTTGATATCCTTTTTATTGTTCATAGACTTGAACTTAATAATCTTAAAAATTTTTTCGTTCTTTCCCGGGCGCTCCTGTAAGAAAAAGGGTGAACCCTTAAAATCAATCCAAAGAATTATAGTTAAAACAATAAATAAAGGAGATAGGACTAGAACCCCCAATAAAGAAGCGCAGAAGTCAAAAAGACGTTTGAAATAAGTAGAATAAAAATTAGTAGACATTGGGTAATGGATTAAGAAATAAATTAACCTTATTCATACAAAAAAAGACAAATAATTTATCTTCTACCACTTTAAACGACAAAAAACCAATTTATATGTTATACCCAACTATTTAGCCGTTATTCTACATTTTAAAATTTGCCAAAATATTGGTAAAAGGGTATCAGATGTGAATTATTGTTTTAATTCAATGGTGAGATATATCCGCTTAGTCGAAAGGTCCTTGAAAAAATAGGATTTGAATTAGGTCTCGACTGCGCTCCACCTGATAAAACATGTTGCTTTCTGATAATCAATGAAATACAAATTTCGTTATATCGAACTCACTTTGGTTTAGGATTGATTATACTCAAGCCTTATTTCGATTAGCCCTTGTCGAGGATCGTTTTAAACTTGAAAAAAATACCTGTTACAAAAATTACAACTTGCTTATAACCTAAGATGGAAAGCATAATAATTCAGCTTCGTGAACGCCGAAATCTAAAACTTTTCTTAGAGGATAAAAGACCATAAAAAGTTATCAGGATCTGCCCCAAAGCGATGGGTATGGTTTATGGCATCAGTAAAAAACCACCGTTAAAAACGGTGGCTTTGGTTTTCAGATTAGACCCAAAGGGTCATAACACTCATTTT
>NZ_BAABJJ010000022.1:0-16799 GCF_039543245.1 Algibacter agarivorans | reverse complement strand
AAAGCTAAAAAATGGCAGAGCCTTTAAAACATGACCACCGTCAAAGACGGTGGTTTTTCAATGAGAAATAAAGTTCCAATTATTATTAAAATTTGTTTCGGTACGTTGCGCTATAACACTATTAATACACAACAGTATAAAGTCTTAATTTAAAATTGATTTTTATTTAATTTTTATATTTCTTAGCAATTACGGTATACATTCTACAATTTTTTGGAGCATCACCATCACTATTTCCAGCCATGATAATACTTTCTCCTTCTTCTGCTACTCTATGAAAAACAGACATAACCACATCACCTACTTTTACATTATCCCCGTTATCTTTATAATCTTTCAGTAAAAACTCAGGTCGTGGCACGGTATCATCATGTAAAACATAAATATGCATCTTTACACCTGCTATAAATTGTAATTGATCTCTTGCCCAATACCTATTATCTGAATTAGGGGTTCTTACATATTCTGACTCATTCAAATATCTAGGAAGTACGGTATAGTTATATTCTAAATCTGTATACGCTTTTTTGCCCCAATGCATGTTTGTTCTTAACATGGCTCTAGCATCACCTGTATAACTGAATTTTTTAAACAATTCACTCTTATTAGTAACACCAGGAACATATTCTGGTATGTCTGGTGTATGCACAGGCATTGGTTCTTCTGTTAATACATCTTCATAAAATTGTGGCATTTCAGTCGTTAAGCCATTTTCTATTTTCAGAGGCAAGGATGTTAGTTCAATACTAGCAGCTTCTAACCCCTCTTGAATTGCAGTAATTTTCACAGTTCCTGCTTCTAAAAGCGACCGAACAGCAACACGGTTTATACCAGCTTCAATATCTAAATACAAATTGTTTGTACTATTTGCTTTTCCGCTATTATAGCCACCACGCCAAATTCCATTGCCAGACATTGTAAAATCTACACGTCCTTTTGCTAACGGGCATCTTCTACCTTCAGTATCAACAACCTCAACATCTATTAATACCACATCAGACCCATCAGCTTGCCAACCTTTTGGCCCCTTAATTGGTGTTAATTTTAATGCTACTGGTTTCCCTGTGGTAATTTTAGTTTGTGTTACGCGAACTTCATCTTTAATTATGCCTTCTGCTTTTATATCTCCTGCTTCATAAGTCACATTTTTAAACTGATATACATAGCCATTTTTAGGGGTTTTATTTTCGCCTAAAAGTTTTCCGCTTACGTATAATTTTACAGCAGCAGTATTTGATATCACAAAAATGTCTTTTTTAGTGCCTGCTTCATAATTCCAGTGCCCTACGATATGGACTTGAGGCTCTGGTCTCCACATGGCTTTTAAAGCATAAAAAGCTTCTTTTGGAAGGCGTACTCCATCTACTTCTCCACTAGCTCTGGTTACTTCGGTAGGACAACGCCCTCCATGTGGACCGTCTGTAAACACCCAGTTTGCACCACCAACATGATAGGCTTTTCTACCCATTTTATCCCACCAATGGTAGGCTTGTTTTACTGCAAATTCTTCAGAATTTAACTTATACGTATTTCTATCAATATTTGGATGGCTGTAAAAATTATCGTCTGGAGACTGTTTGTCCCAAATACGACGGGGTGCTTCCTCACGGTTATACTCACTCTCAATTAATGGTAAATCTGCATATTCGCGCTCCCAACCTTCGGTTCCTATCTCAATAGAAACGTAGCCTTCAGAATCATTTTTAACATCAGCCCTTCTATTCCCCATTAAACGTTTTCCGTTAGGATCAAACGTTTTAATAACCTCAAGAATTTCTTTATAATGTGCTTCAGTTTCTGCCCAATTACCTCCTTCCCAAATAAATATAGATGGGTGATTACGGTAATACACAATCATATCTTTAAACGCTTTTATACGAATATCCCAGGTTTCACCTTCATCTTCAGATTCACCACTCACACCTGGCATTAATGTTACAAAACCATATTTATCACCCATTGCAATTTCTGCTGGTGATCCTGCACAATGTCCCCATCTTATAAAATTTCCACCTGCTTCATCCATCAATCTATACGTATGGTCGCGCAGCCAATCTGGTAATGCAGCACCTAATCCTGCCCATGAGTTTGTTGGCTTTTGCCCCCAACCATGAAGTTTTGCGTATTCTCCATTATTATGAAACCCTGTGTCTTTATTGAAATCGAAACTTCTAATCCCTAATGGTGTTTCATAGGTATCTAAAATAACGTCTCCTTCTTTTAAAGCAGTTATAACTTTATACATATAAGGATGGCGCGTGTACCATAAATTAGGATTTTTAATACTTGAAGTTGTTGAAAAAGTAAACTTTTCTCCTGCTGGTATACTTTTTTCAGTTGTTGCTGTTTCTACAACTTTACCATCATTATCTACTATTTGAGATATAAATGTAATGTTTTTAGTAGCCTTATATTCATTTTGAACTTCAGCCGTAACAGTAACATCTGCTTTTTCTTTACTTATATTTTCAGCATAAACATAAGTCCCCACAGTTTCTAAATTATCATAAAGCGGTAATGTAATATGCACCGGATCCATAGTATGAAGAAAAACATTTCTATAAATACCACCGTGAGTAGGATGCCAATGTTCGTGATTCCAAACTAGAGGAAAATTATCTCTGAAATGGTCTCCGCGGTCATTATTGACTTTTACGGCTATAACATTGTCTTCATTACCAAATTTAAGGTGTGGTGTTAAATCGTAACCAAACGGAATAAACCCTGTTTGATTTTGCCCTAAATGAATACCGTTAACATAAACATCTGATATTTGACGCACGGATTCAAACTCGATAAATACTTTTTTATCAGAATCTGAAGCTGGGAGTTTAAAGTGTTTACGATACCAAACTGTACCTCTCCATTGATTATCTTCTCCATCATGATGTCCGTGACTTAAATCATCAAAAGTATCTACATCATTATAGGTATGTGGGCAACTAATCGTTTTCCAGGAAGCATCATTAAACCCCAATTCTTGAGCGTTATCTGGATTTTCTTGAATAAATTTCCAATCTATATTAAAATTGTATTTGGTTCTATTACTTTCTGTAATGGCTTGGTTTTCTTGGTTACTTTTTAAGCAAGATGTTAAAATTAAACCTGTTAAAATTGCTAAATAAAGCGTGGTTTTAAACTTTAGTAGATGTATGTTTTTCATTATTTATTTTATATTAAGTTAGCTTTAACAAGTAAAATTATCTTCTATTTATCGTTTTGTATAAATGGCTCTCCATTACTTGGAAATTGAGTCTCAAGAAGCTTTTTCATTCTTTGCTCTACTTTTTTGTACTTGCCTTTTCCGGATACATTTTCATAAGATAAAAGACTGTTTTTATGCTCATATAATTCTGCTCCTAAAATTTCATGCGTGGTAGAATTTCTCCATTCTGTATACCTCCAATTACCGTCTGTAGTTGTTACACCCATTATTTTCTTTCCTCTAGCATATACACTATAGGCTGCTTCATCCCATTTTTGTTGTGGATTATCAATTACTGGAATCAAGCTTTTTCCATCTGACACAGGTGCAAACTTTAAATCACATACATCTACTAAGGTTGAAAAAATATCTACATTTTCTACCAAAGCATCAGATGTTTCGCCTGCAACTCTCGATTTATAGTCTGTTTCTCTACTAATTATTAATGGAACCCTAACATCAATTTCGACATTTGAATGTTTACACCAAGCACCATACTCACCAATTTTATAGCCGTGGTCGCTCAAAAAAACAATCATGGTGTTTTTACGTAAATCTAATTCTTCTAAAGTTTTCATGACTTTACCTACTTGCGCATCTATATAGCTAACTGATGCGTGGTAACCATGAATTAAATCGCGCGTTAAATCATCATCTAAATCGCCTTCTTTTGGAATGCCATGATAGCCTTTTAACTCTCCCCAATTGGTTAATGCTAGCCTATATACTCCTTGAGGTTTTTCTCTAGAAGGAATTTCAAACTTACTTTTATCATACAAGTCCCAATATTTTTTAGGCGCATTAAAGGGCAAATGCGGTTTACTTAAACCTACAAACATTAAAAATTTATCGTCTTTTAATTTTTCTAAAGTTTCGATAGCATATCTCGCCGCGCGACCATCTTTATAGGCTTCATCGCTAACATCTGCATAATCAAAAGCGGGACCTTTTGGATTTTTCCCTTCTTTTTTTAATTGCTCTATTATTGCTATATTTTTTGGGTCATTGTAAGTGTTTGCTTCTTTTTCAAAATACACAGACCACTCATTTTTATCGTCCGAACTATGATGATATACTTTGCCAATACTAACCGTTTTGTAACCGTTTTTATTAAATAATTGAGGCATAGACACCACATCTTTATGGACTTTTCGAAGTGGCGTAAAAATGCTATAAATACCTAAACTTTCTGGACGTAAACCCGTTAATGTACTCATTCTAGAAGGTGCGCAAATGGCTTGTTGTACATAAGCTTTGTTAAACATCACGCCATCACCAGCTAATTTATCTATGTTTGGCGTTATGGCTGTTTCGCTTCCATAACAACCTAATTCTGCTCTTAAATCATCAATATAAAAAACCAATACATTGGGCTGCGCGTTATCTTTACTTTCTGATGTTTTCTGAGCTTTACAAGATGTAATATTCAAAGCTAGAAGTAATACTATTATAATTTTTTTCATTTGAATATTTTTATTGAACTGGTTTTGGAGATTGTACTACGCCATCTCCTTCTTTCCAGCTCCACCAATTAACTGCTTTACGCTTTTCATCTAACACATAGCCCCACTTTTTTAAATAATACTGTTTATCCTTAAACTCATCGCCAATTTTTTCTAACTCAATATTTAATTTATCGTCTAAGTCTTTCTGAATACTTTCAAATTTTGGGTTATCTAGCAAATTATTCATTTGATGCGGATCATTTATATTATCAAAAAACATGTTTGCGCCTTTTGGTGTACGTCCGTAAGTATATTGTTTGGTTTTTATAGCACGGTAAGCGGGATCTCCATAATTAGCTCCAAAAGGGGCAACGCCCATAATTAATGCTGCTCTATCTGCATTTGAATCTGGATTTTTAATTAATTTAGCTAAATTTTCGCCTTCAATACCTTTGGGGATTTCAATATTTGTTAGCCCTAATAATGAAGGTAAAATATCTGGAGTTGTTAACGGTGCATTCACTACAGCACCTTTTTGTTTATCAATTCCAGGATATTTTATTAGAAACGGCACTCTTGAGGCTTCATCCCAAGCCAATTGCTTAACAAAGGGTTTTACACCATGCGCCCCCATCATTTCACCATGATCTGCTGAAAACACAATAATAGTATTATCAGAAAGATTTAATGTCTTAATTTGATTTAATACAAGCCCTATGGCTTCATCGGTAGCTGTAGCATGTGCATAGTAGCCTTGTAGCTCTTTTCTACTTCGTTCTTCAAATTGTTTAGCTACATTTGGATTTAGTGCTAAAGATTCTGGTGGATACATATCTTTATACTTCTCAGGCGCTGAATCATGTGGATAATGTGGTGTTGCAATTGAAATAACTGCTAAAAAAGGCGTATCATCTTTTGCGTGTTTAGCTAAATATTCATTTGCATCTTTTACAATAGCAAAGGGCGAGTATTCTTTCCAATGTTTTAGTTTAGTATCTTCATTATCATAATAAGGCATTTTATTGTAAGCATGTGAACACTCTAAGGCTCTCCAAAAATCAAAACCTTGTCGTCTTTCTTTTGGAATATAATTTGAGCGTCCATGTCCATCTAAATGCCATTTCCCCCAATAGGCTGTGTTGTAACCTTCTGTTTTGTAAATTTCTGCCATTGTTAATTCTTCAGCAGGTAAATACAAATCATTTACAAACATTCCTGTAGTTGTTGGAAATTTACCAGTTAGTAATGCTGCTCTGTGAGGCGTGCATACAGGTGTTACAGAAACTGCATTTGTAAAATTAACCGACTCTTTTGCAAACGCATCTAAGTTGGGTGTTTTTACATCTGGATTTCCTGCATATCCTAAAGCAGACCCTCTCCATTGATCGGTTAAAATGTATACAATATTAGGCTTTTTAGATACCTCTTTAGAAATTTCTGATACTGACTCAGATTTTGTTTCTTTTTTACAACTTGATAAAGTAACTACTGTCAATAATAGACCTATGGAAAATAATTTGATTTTCATTTTTTATATAAATTGTTTGATTGGTTTATTTAATTTTTTTAACTCCTTCTTTAGTGGCGTAAATTTCTTGTATTGTTCCGTCTTCGTTATAATATAAATATTCGATACAAGTGTTTCTACTAAACTTTGAACCGCCATTCCAATTTTGCCAATGGTAGAAGAAATAATGTTGCCCTTTATATTCAATTATAGAATGATGATCTTGTCTTTGCTTTGGGTTTATTGCACCTTTGTATTCAAATGGTCCGTAAGGACTATCTCCCATAGCATAAAAACCTCCTAAACCAGCATTATAAGAATAATAATATTTCCCGTTGTATTTATGCATATAACTCGCTTCAAAGAAATTTTCAGCCCCATACTCTATAGTTCTAGGGGTTTCAGCTAACTCCAAAAGGTTGTCTTTTAATAACGCCATTTTGGGTTCTTTTACGCCCCAATACAAGTAGGTTTTCCCATCATGATTAGTAAAAACACAAGGATCTAACCATTGCCCTTCAACTCCTTCAATCCAACCGATGTCTTTAAATGGCCCTTCAGGCTCATCACTAACAGCAACTCCACATCGCATGTCTTCTTTTGTACCTTTTACAGAATGCGGGTATAGTAAATAGTACTTATTATTTTTATAAATGGCTGTAGGTGCCCACATCCAACCTTTTGCTCCCCACGGAATATTTTTAGAATGCAATACTTCTCCATGGTCTGTCCAATTTACCATATCTGTTGATGAAAAGGCATGATAGCCATCCATTGAATCATAAAATGTAGCGTCTTCCATGTCTTGAGAAGTATACATCCATACTTTTCCGTCTTCCCAAATATGGGCAGATGGATCTGCAGTACGAATATGACGAATTACAGGATTGTTCTGCTGTTTTTCTATTGATACTTCTAACTTTTCAACCTGTTTCTCTTTTGTTTGGTTTTTCTGATTTTTACAACTCATCAAAGCAATCACAAAAAACGAAAATAAAATTTTAAGGTTCATCAAATCAAATTTTAGTGGTAAATGTATAATCTCCAGGTTGAACTAACAGTTCAAAACCAGATGCGTTACTATCAAGTAGCTTTGCGTGATTATCGCCTTTAAATGTTTTACCATTTAATACCAATTCTTTTTCTGTATTTGCTGGAATGATAACTTTTGCCGTTGTATTAGGAGGTACAACCACATGTAATTGAAATTCATTTCCTTTTATTTCCCAAGAAGAAGCTACTTTTCCATAAGGTGTATTTAAACTAGCTGATGCTGATGTTAATGGTTCTTTTGGCACAGGCGCTATTCTAATGGTTTTGTATCCAGGTTCTAAAGGCGCTATTCCCGCAATACGTTCATACATCCACTCGCCAATGGCACCATAAGCGTAATGATTTAAACTATTCATTTTCATCGGGTTAAACCCTTCAGCTTTACTATAACTATTCCAACGTTCCCAAATAGTTGTTGCCCCTTGATTAATGGAGTAAAACCATGATGGGTAGGTTTCATTAAACAATATCTTATACATCAAGTCTATTTCTCCAGTGTCATCTAAAACTTCGTATAATAAAGGTGTTCCTAAAAACCCTGTTCTTAAATGGTCATCAGCTTCTGCTATTTTTTCTAATAGATGCCTTTTTGCATTTGCTTTATGTTCATCAGATAGTAATCCAAAGGCTAAAGCTAATAAATAAGAGGTTTGTGTCTCTACAACATCTTTTATCTTTCCATTATCAAAAAACTTGTTTTCAAAAGCATTTGCAACCATTTTATATAAGGCATCGTATTTTTCAAATTCTTCAGTTTTACCTAATGCCTTAGCTGTTTTTGCTGTTATATTTGCGGAATGGGCAAAAAATGCAGTGCCTATTAATGGGTGCGACGTATCGCCTTTATTATCACCATTTTCAGGAAGTGGCTGTAACCAATCTGCAAAACCACCCATACTAGAAATGTAATTTTTAGTAACACTTTCATGGTATTTCACCCAACCTTTCATGGTTTCAAAGTTTTCTTCGAGGATTCTTTTATCTCCTGTTCTTACATAAATTTTCCAAGGAATAATGGTACATGCATCTCCCCAGCCTGCGCTTACTTTATTATTATATAACACATCTGGTACAACCCAAGGAATCCCTCCATTATCATATTGCGACTCGCCAACACTTTGCATCCAACTTGCCCAAAATTTATATACATCTGCATTAAACATAGATGCTGGCGCAAACACCTGAGCATCAGCTGTCCACCCCATACGTTCATCACGTTGTGGACAATCGGTTGGGATATCAAAAAAGTTTCCTCTTAATCCCCAAACAATATTACTTTGCAACTGATTTAACTTTTCGTGAGACGATGTAAATGTTCCGTTTTCTTCAAAATCAGAATACTGTACTAATCCTGTTACCCATTCTTTTGATGGCGTTTTTGAAGTGTCATATCCGCTTAACTCTACATATTGAAATCCGTGAAATGTAAATTTTGGCATCCATTCTATAACACCATCTTCTGAAGCTTTATAATAATTAGTTGACTGTGCACTTCTATAATTTTCTGTATAAAACGTACCATCTGGAGACAACTTTTCTGCAAATCGAATTTTTAGCGTTTGTCCTTTTTTCATAGGTACTTTAAGCAAAGGTACACCTACCATATTTTGCTTTAAATCAAAAACAGCTGTTCCCTCTTTTTCTAAAACTTCCTGTGTTGCTAACTCAATTTTAGTTTTAACCGTAGTATGCCTTTTAGGTTCTAAACGGATATCATTAGTTACAGGAAAGGTATTTACCTGCTCCCATGTTTTATCATCAAAATTGTTAGTAGTCCAATTTGGCATTTCTAAATTGGCATCATAAGTTTCGCCATCATAAATTTCAGAAACTCTTATCGGTCCATTTGTTGAACCTTTCCAAGTATCATCAGATAAAATGTTTTCTTTAGAACCATCTTTCATGATTAATTCTAACTGAAATAACAGTTTAGGAGTTTCCGTATCACTCCAATACGATTTCATCCAACCTAATCGTCCGGAATGCCATCCAGCAGCTACTTCAATTCCAATGGTGTTTTGCCCAGATTCGATTAAATCACTAACATCATAAGTAATGGTTTCAATACGTTTTTTATAAGGTGTATATCCAGGAGGCATGACATCATCACTAACATCTTCCCCATTTATAGCCACATCAAAAACTCCTTTTGCTGTGATGTATAATCTTGCTGAAGCTACATCATTAGACAATTCAAAGCCTTTTCTTAAATATTGTGGTCTGTGAATAATATTCTCTTGACTCCCAATAACCTTTTCTTTTTTGGTATCTAAACCAATCCATTTTGCTTTCCAATCGTTATTATTTAACAAGCCCAACTCAAAATGACTGATCTCACTCCATTTTGAAGCTTCATGATCTTGATTCCAGTATTTAACTTGCCAATATACTTTTTGACGTGATTGTAAAGGTGCTCCAGCATACGCTACCCAAGTAGATTGTGCTGTTTGCTGTTTTTCAGAGTTCCATAAATCGGCATGATCGGGTAATAAATCTGGACTGCTAGCTACTACGATTTGGTATGCTGACTGACTTGAAACGCCTTCTGAAACTGGTAATTGCCATGAAAAACTAGGCGTTTTATCATAAAACCCTAACGGATTTTCAAACCCTTCTGAAATGGTTAATTTTTGAGCTTCTGTTATAGTTACCTGTTCTTTACATGAGGTAAAGCTTAAAAAAGCACAAGAGCACAAAGCGTATACAAAATGTTTTAAGTTCATTTTTTTAACATGATTTAAAGTTTAGTTTGAAAGTTATATGTTCCTGGTTCTGCTAAAAGTTTTACTGTATTATTATCAGAACTCATTAATTTTAAATTTGAAGTTTCCGTGAAATCATTTCCGTTTACAAGTAAATTATTTTGAGTTGCGTTTGGAATATGAATTTCTGCAGTTGTATTCGGCGGAATTACAACATCAAGATTAAAAGAATCATCCTCTATTTTCCATGATGATGATGCTTTTCCATAAGGCGTTTTTACACTTGCAGAAGCCGATGTTAAAAACTTAGTATTTGGTATGGGTGCAATTCTTATTTTTTGGTATCCCGGTTCTAACGATGTTAAACCAGCTATGCGCTCGTACAACCATTGACCAATAGCGCCGTATGCATAATGATTCAGACTATTCATACTTTGCGCGTTGTAACCACCTTCTTTACTAAAGCTATTCCAACGTTCCCACATCGTAGTTGCCCCTTGGTTAATAGAGTAAAACCAAGATGGATACGTTTCTTTGAATAAAATTTTATACATCAAATCTATTTCTCCCATATCATCTAAAACCTTTGGCAAAATTGGTGTTCCTAGAAATCCTGTTCCTAAATGATAATCGGCATTTTTAATTTCTTCCAATAAATATTTTTGAGCTTTTAGTTTGGTTTCTGGTTTAAATAATTCAAAATATATACCCAGCAAATAACTTGTTTGCGTTTGTCTTTCTTGCTTAAACTTTCCGTTTTCATCAAAAAACTCATTTTCAAAAGCATTAGCAACTGCTTTGTATAAATTTTTATATTTTTTTGCATCATCCGTTTTTCCTAAAACACTAGCAATTTTAGACACTAAATGGGCTGAATGCGCAAAAAAAGCGGCATGTATTAAGTCTTTTGGAGTATCACCTCTATTACCCATTTTACCAGATTTAGAAGGATAAGGCTGCAACCAATCTGAAAACGAATGCATCTTTGGCAAAAAAGGTTGCTTTTTTACTTTGGATTGATAGTACCCAACCCATTTTTTTGCTGACTCATAACTTTCTTCAAGCACAGTAATATCGCCTGTTGCATTGTAAATATCCCAAGGAATAATTACAGCAGCATCACCCCAACCAGAACTTCCGTTTTTGGTTTGTAACACATCGGGCACTATAAAAGGCACCATACCGTCTTTATGTTCGGACTGATTTTCTCTTAAACTTTGCAACCAAGCGGTCCAAAATGCATGTACATCATAGTTAAACAACGATGTTGGCGCAATAACCTGTGCATCTCCTGTCCAACCCAAACGTTCATCACGTTGTGGACAGTCTGTAGGAATATCAAAAAAGTTATCTCGTAACCCCCACGTAATATTACTTTGTAACTGATTTAATTTATCGTGAGACGATGTAAACGTTCCCTTTTTTTCGAAATTAGAATGTTGTGCTATACCTTGTACCCAAGACTCGTCTGGTTTCGCATTTTTATCATAACCACTTAATTCTACAAACTGAAATCCGTGAAATGTAAATTTTGGAACATATTCTACAACACCATCTTTAGCTGCTACGTAATAATCGGTTGACTTTGCAGAACGATAATTTTTAGTGTAAAAGGTATTATCTTTTAGTAGCATTTCAGAAAAACGTATTTTTAAAGTATCGCCTTTTTTCATAGGCACTTTTACTTTTGGCACGCCCACCATATTTTGTTTTAAATTAAAAACTGCCGAATTTTCATCAACCGAAACAATTTCTACATCTTTTAAAACCAGTTGATTCTTTACGGTATGATGTCTTTTTGGAGCTAATTTAACATCCTTAGAAACTGCTTCAACTTCAACCAATTCCCAGTTAGAATCATCAAAAGTAATAGCATTCCAATTTGGTATTTCAAAGTTTGCATCATAGACTTCGCCATCATAAATACTCGCTAAACGTATGGGCCCATTTGTAGTGCCTTTCCAAGATTCGTCAGAAATAATGGTTTGTTTTGAACCATCTTTCAATATGAGTTCTAACTGACATAGAATTTTAGGCGATGAAAAATTATCATAAAGTGCAGTTCTTCTACTAATTCTTCCAGAATGCCATCCAGAAGCTAACTCAACCGCTAAAGCATTTTTACCAGCTTGTAATAGTTCAGTAACATCGTAGGTAAGTGTTTCTATACGATGATTATACGGTGTCCAACCAGGCGTCATGACGTCATCACTAACATCTTTTCCATTTAAATGCACATCAAAAACACCTTTTGCAGTAATGTATAGTCTTGCTGAAGCCACATCAGAAGATAACTCAAAACCTTTCCTTAAATATTGCGGCCTGTGCATTAAAAACTTTCTAACGCCCTTAATGCTATCTTTTGCGGTATCTAATCCGGCCCATTTGGCTTGCCAATCGGCATTTTTTAATAAGCCTAATTCAAAAAAATTGATTTCACTCCAATCAGAAGCGTTTTCATCTTGGTTCCAATACTTTACTTGCCAATATACTTTTTGTCTAGATTCTAGTATTTTTCCTTGATACTTTACAAAAGTAGATTGCGCACTTTTTTGTTTTTCAGAATCCCATAAATCAGCATTATTAGGTAATAATTCTTTTGAAGACGCTACAACTACTTGGTAAGCAAATTGCGATTTAATTTGTTCTGAAACAGGCAGTTTCCATGAAAACGTTGGGTTTGCATTATAAAATCCTGTTGGGTTTTTAAAACCTTCGGAAATCGTAAGTTCCTCAGGCTTTAATATTTGAGCATTATTACATGAACTTAAAAATGTTAGTGATATAAAACTAGTTACCAAAAATAAATATCGAAACTTCATTGATTTGTGAAAAAATTAGCACTAATTCAGATTATAAATTCAATTGGCTACGTTCTTGTAATATTTGTAACTGTATTACTTAAATTCTTTGTCATTTTATTATTCGAATATACGCCCCATCTAAAATGATAAAGTGCAGCAGTATTTCCCAAAGTACTTTCTTCAGAAACTCCAGTAAACTTCAATTCATCATTAAAATAGACTTCCATGTCTTTACCATTACTTCTAATTTTAATTTTGAAACTTTTTACTCCATTTGCCCAATCTTCATCTGTAGATATACGAATATTTCCATTAGCTCTTGACCCTACATTAATTCTTCCACTTGACTTCACTTCTACTCTAAGTTGAGGACCACAACATCCCGCAAAAAGCTGTGCAATAGTATAGGTTTCATCAAGTTTTCTACTTGGTTTCATAGTCGCTTCAAAGGTATACCACTCAGTACCTTGTTTCCATTTTAAACCTTGACCTGCTTCTGTTCTAGCATGTTTTCTTTCTCCATTAAACTCATCACCAATAAAAAGTTTAAAGACCTGTATATTTGCCGCTTCTTCATACCATTTTGATACTTTGTTAAAATCTTTTCGCTCCACATCATCATCAATAACAGTAAATAAATTAAATGGACTAGGTATACCTTCATTGGGAATTAAAGGAATTATATCTACCTGCTCTTCTTCTTGTTCTTGTTGCTGTTCATCTTCCATAACGTCATTATTAATATCACCTCCAGAACAGTTCAACAGAACAAAATAACTAAAAAGATAAACCATGTATTTTTTCATAAGAAATATTTAAAATGGAATAAGCAAGATTACTTTTTTTAGAAGAAAAACTATCCTGTTGTGTCTCGTAAAATGACTGTTTTGTTTGGATTATTTAAATATTACAAATCATTTTTTTACTCCTTTTGCAAAAGTCATATTTGTTATGTAACATTTGTATACTTTATACTTGACAAACCCCTTATTTTTAGAGTCTTTAACCAAATTAAGCTACCAATTAGAATTATAAAATTAGACCAATCTATTGTTAAATAGTAGTACTAAATACTTTTAACCTGTCGTAACGTTAGCCATTTACATTAAGTTATTTTTTCTCGTACTGAAATTCTTTATCAAAACCAACATTTTCGTAGGCTTCAGTTTCTGGTAAAACAAATTGGTATTCGTTCATTTCATCGAATTCTACAGTAAGATTTTCAGCTTCAAATTCCATAACATGACCTGCAAAGGTTTTGTCCTCAGACACAAAATGAAAATGAAACCCAGCTACATTTATATTACCAATGAATTCTGGACAATAAAAACCTACCATAGTGCCTTTAAAGTTTTCGCGTTCGAAGATTGGTCTACTAGGTATTAAAACATCCAAGCCTTTTTCAAAAGGTGGTTCTTGTTTGTGTAAACCTCCACATTTCATGTTTTTAAAGTCTCCTTTAATTTTGAAGGCATAAAAGAAATTTTTTGATGGTAATTTTGAATTGATTGCTGCTCTTAAGCCATCATAATTATCAACCTTGTCTATTGAAAAACCGCCATCTTTATCAAAAAAAGCAGCATTTG
Organism: Algibacter agarivorans; assembly: GCF_039543245.1. Lineage (NCBI taxonomy): Bacteria > Pseudomonadati > Bacteroidota > Flavobacteriia > Flavobacteriales > Flavobacteriaceae > Algibacter > Algibacter agarivorans. The sequence goes on along the minus strand of NZ_BAABJJ010000022.1, from coordinate 2,497 downwards.
CATAGGCAACTTTAATAGAATCGTTTGGTATTGAAACCTCTCCATTTTCTTTGGCTTGATATAACGTTCCGTCAAGCATAATAAGTTCGCCATCTAAAAAATTGTATGACCCTAACGCCATATCGCCTTTGGATTTTAACTCTGCTGCAGTAATATCACCCTCAAATACTTTATTTACAAAGGCCCACCAAATGGAATAATGATAGAAAACATCAGACTTTTTTTGTGTACTATATGAAGCATTATCTTGAATTTTAATGTCTTCTTTTATCTCTTGCTTACATGAAGTTACTAGTATCAAAATAATGATACTTAAGACTATATTTACCTGTTTCATAGTATAAATTTATTGTTTCGCTATTTCAATATCTTGTTTTACCCACTCAGTTATTTGTTTCCAATCTACAATACCTACTCTATTCGTCCATAACGGATTATGGTTTTGTGACATGGCTTGGCTTATATACTTCTCCCAGTAAACCAATGCTTCTTCTAAAGATTTAACCGCTAATTTTTGGTATTCTTTTTCGTCTGATTTTCTATATAATGCTAGATAGGTTGCGCCTTCAATTTTATAAGCATAGTACTTCCCTAAAAAAGAAACCGTTTTAATATCGTTTACTGTAAAATGCAACTCTTTATCTGAATCTATAACAATATCTTTAATATCAAAAAATGCTTTTTCTGTAATATCTTTAAGTCTTTGAGACACTACTAATGGTGTTTTTAAGGCTGTAATTTTGTCCTCCAAAATCATATCAACATAGTCTGGAATCGATTGATTTCCAGATTTTGGGTGTACACCTAATGTAATAAACCGATTAACATCGTGAAAACCAGTTTCGTTTTCTGCCTGTTTTGGTCTACTTTTACACCCTTCAATATACTACTGAAAATCTAATTTCCCCCAGTGAAAACCTGTTGTAATAGGATATACCATAGACGCATTTTGCCATGCAGAAAATAGTTTATCAGCATCAATTCCAGAAAATCTATTTGATAATAAATCTCGAAAACGATTATTAGATATTGTTGGGTCGTAACTTAGCCTACCCCACAACAACCATTGATACCAATGTTTTGAAACCTCTATTTGATTGGGAATTTCTGGCTCTTTTGTTAAAAAATCACGTCCCCATATCCATTGATCGGAGCCAAAATAAATGCCTTTTGCCACATCGTAAGGTAGATTTTTTATAAATTCTCTGGTGAAATCTGGAGCGCCCCACCTAAAATAAAATGTATCGTCATTTCTTAAACCCCATAAAGTTTTCATACCCTTAATTTGTTCTACATAATTAGCATCTTCATGAAATGGTTGTTGGGTTGCGCTATACACATGTGCTTTGGCGTATTTAAAACAAAATAAGAATTCCACATTATCTGCTTCAACTACAGAATTAAACTTTTCAGCAATTTCTCTTGCTCCAGATTGATGTTGCCTGTGTATAAATTTAAATTGTCGCTCTGGCATTTCTTTGGCTGCATCTAGTATACCTAAGGCATACGTATCATAAGCCCATGCTTCGCGTTCTTTGTGGTTGGCACCTTTCATGTTTTCACCAGTTGTCAAGCCTATTCCTGCTAAATCTGGGTAGGTTACAAACATTTGCTTTATACTTTTTCTAAAATAATCCGTAGTAATATCATTTTCTCTATCATCGGTTATACCATATTTTCCTTGGGTACCATAATCAAAAATATTCCATGTAATGAAATGAAAATCGATATTTCGGGTCTTCCCATAGGCCATTACCTTCTTCCAAAATTCGATTTTTTCTTCAATGCTAATAGTTTTTACAATTTCAGGATTCTTAAGAATCTCTGGTGCATCAAAACCAATAGCCATCAAATTGTAATTTTCTTTCCATTTTACAGTTGAGCGCTGGACATGATTTAATGCAATATCTTCATATCCTGGCACCTTTACTAAAGATGGAAAGGGATGTAAATTCCAAAGTGAAATATAATTATATCGATAGCGCGCCATCGTGTCTATGTAGTCTTTCCAAAAGGTAAAATCCCACATGTGTTCGATATTATTTTGAGCGACATCACTAACATCAGAATAACTTGGTGTTCTAACATCTAAGGGGATGTTAAACTTAGGCCCACGCATTTCCATATATGGGTTCTTTATTACACTTTTCACACCCTTAATGCCATACAATTTAATTTGTTCTGCCAGTTCTAAAGTACCATACATTAAACCTGCTTCGTCATAACCTAAAACTTCTATTTTATCATCGGTCTTACTAATCATAAAACCTTCTTTAACAAGTGTGTCCAATGGTTTAATATCTAATATAATATCAACCTGATTTATGGTACTCGAATCTATTTGGTTATATGATTCACCTAAACTCAATTTAACATCTTGTAAAGCGAATGAAACTTGTGGTGAATCGGAGTAAGTGTAAACATTAGTAAAAAACCACCGTTAAAAACGGTGGCTTTGGTTTTCAGATTAGACCCAAAGGGTCATAACACTCATTTT
>NZ_BAABJJ010000021.1:0-53688 GCF_039543245.1 Algibacter agarivorans | reverse complement strand
TACGAGACCCGTACGTACGGTGGTGTGAGAGGCGCACTGGCTATCTTTTGGTAGTCAGCCGTCTACTCGATTAGTGGCTTTTATTTCTTTCTATTCCATTGAAAAACTAATTCTGACAAGAATAGTGGTAAGAAGGTAGCCAAGTATCCAATGGTAGCTGCTCTCTCAATAAATGTCCCTATTTGAGCTGCCTCAAAATAATCATTAAAAAACCGAAAAGATATAAAAACCATCGTTACAATATAACTTCGAATCATCCACTCTTTATGCTGTTGAATTCTTTTCAATTTGGCAGTTCGATATGCCATAAGAACTGTTATAATCCAAATGACTGCAGCTACTTGTAATGTTAGTGCCCATGTAAAATGTATTTTGATTGCAGTATTCCAAGCCAAATAAGATGAACACAATGAAGTAATAATTATCGAGAGAATGTAAATTTTTCCGAGCTGTCGATGAAGTTTAATATTTCTATTTCTAAACCATTTCCAAAATTGTAGTGGTCCTAAAATCACTGCAACTATTGCTGTTGTAAGGTGACAAATAAGCCACCACTTTACATTCCAAAACCTTCCTAATGTTTCTTCTTTCATGCCATAATGTTCTAAATCTCTAGAAATATAGAATAGTGCAATAAGAAAGACCATTATTAAAATCACATTCCAAAATGATGTTTGGTTATTAGAATTCAATTTTTTATTCATCATCATTAATTTTTTGCAGAAGTTTGTTTAATTGCCACTGACGGTTTAGGGTATGGAAAGTTGCGGATTTGAAACCGCAATTTTCCGATGTTTAAATTTAAGTTATTTATGTTTTAGAAACATTCTATTTTATTGAATTAAGCAATTTTTTATACCCATTGTTGTATGTAGGTGTTTATTCAAGGCTTATCAGTTTAATGTTTAGCACTACTCTTGTTATTTTATCTTAATGCACTGAAGTTGACTACGAATAACGAATTTATTTTGTTTTTTTGTGAGGGGTTAAACCGTAATGTCCCGTGGGTAAACTGGAATGGATTTGTAAGCTCTTTGGCGAGTGGTTTTAGTGCATATTTCTTGTGCAGATTTGCCAATGTGCTTACAAATAGGTAGGACTATGTTCTGTCTATATTTTAAATTGCCTTATCATCCAATTACAAAGGAGAACTAATTCCACTGTAAAATACGTATGAGTAGGTACACAAATTAGATTACTATGAGTACTTTCCTTATAACTTTATTTTGTTACCAATTTAACTTTATAGCAAAAAGCATGTTTGCCTGGGTGGTTATCAGGAAACGAAAGTTCTAAACCATAAACATCTCTATTCCACTCTACTTTTTCATCAGAGCCAATTAAGCTAATATTTACTATTTCCTTATCGAAGTATGGTAAAATAGTCGACAACATTTTTGCTGTTATTTTACCTTTAGTTGGGCGATCTAGAACAATAACATAAAGTGTATTTTCATCTTTACTTGTTGTATATCGAATGTCATCATCTGTATAAATAGCTTCCCAATTTTCATTAAAATGGTCATCCTTCTTTAAAGTAGTAGGACCTTCACCATCAATTTTCCAGGGACGCGTATTGTAAATAGCCTCACCGTTCATATCTAACCACTTACCAATCCCCAATAAAGTTTCTTTCTGATCTTCAGGAATAGTTCCATCAGACTTGGGACTAACATCGAGAAGCAAACATCCATTTTTGCTAACTACATCGCAAAGAATCTCTACAATAGCCTCGGGCGAACGCGATTTACGGCCATTATAAAACCAGCCTCCCAAAGGTGTGTCACTCAACCAAGGGTCTGCACGTAGTCCCGTTGAACGTCCCTTTTCATAATCTAGGATACCTGCCTTAGGAGGAATGCAAACGTCGAACTTTATTTTGTAACACAAACCAATTTCCTTCTTTTTTTGCTCTGCTTCGTTTAGTAAATAAGCAAATGCTTTTTTACGGATATTGTCGCTTAGCAATTCCAAGCCCATATCAAACCAAAATAAATCTGGAGAATATTTGTCAGCTGACTCTTTTAGAATATCGAACCAACGTTGTTCAAAATCAGCATCGGGATAAGGTTCAAAGCTATCACTATCCGGCGAAAATCCATGGACTTTTCCGTAAAGGTCTTCATTACCTGTTATTCCCCCGTCAAAAGCAAAAGAATGATAATACCAATACCAAGTAAAAGCGTGATGGTAAGTAATGAGGTATTTCATGTTACGCTTGCGTATGGCTTTTTCAAGTTCTCCAGTAATGTCAATTCCAGCCATGTCTTTGCTATTCCAACGGCTAATATCAGAATCCCAGTTTAGATAATTATCGTGAAATACACCAATTGGTCCCATGAATTTTGCACCAGCTTTGTCAAAGAGGTCAGCCCACTCTTCAGCATTGAATTTAGTTGGATTAAATTGCTTGATGATATCTTTATATCCTACCTCGTTTTGATCGCCACCAAATAATTCCTTATGTCTAAGAAATTCTCCAGATGGTTTAGCTTCTCCTCTAGGGGCATTATTCCAATATACACCTATGGTATCGTACATAGCCCATCCATACCATTCTGTGGTTTTATTTTGAGTGGCTAAAGTAGCTGGGCCAATACAAGTAAAAATACCAAACTTGGCATCTCGGAACCATTCAGGAACAGAATGTTTGGCAATGGAAGGCCATTCTTCTTTGAAAGTTTTACCTGACTTTTTTGCCTGTTCAATTTGATCGACTTCACTGGCATTTTCTTTTTCAGCTAGTTTGTTTTGTGCGTAAACTACTTGGTGCATGCTTAATAGAAGCAATGCTATGCATATTCCTAAAGGTTGAATTTTATTTTTCATAATATTTTAGTTGTTTGATACTTTTTTTAATTTCAGTTTATAACAAAATGCATGTTTCCCGTTTATATTTTTAGGGAATGAGAAAGTCATATTAGTTTCGTTTTGCTTCCATACAATGTTTTCATGAGAACCAATTAGGCTTACACTTTCAATTTCGCGACTTAAATATTCGAAACCTTTACCCAGTTTTTTAGACACCACGGTATTTGTTGTAGGTTCGTCCATCACAATTACGTAAAGTGTATTATGATCTTTGCTTTGTGTGTATCGAATATCTCTTTCGGTGTAGATTGCTTCCCAATTTTCATTAAAATGTCCGTCTTTTTCGAGTTTCGTTGGGCCTTCTTCAGCAATAACCCACGGACGTGTATTGTAAATTGCTTCACCGTTTACTTTTAACCATTCACCTATACCTAATAAGGTTTCTTTTTGATCGTTGGGAATGGTTCCATCCGGTTTTGGACTTACATCTAACAGCAAGCATCCGTTTTTGCTTACAATATCAATAAGGATTTCAATAATGGCTTCGGATGACCGAGATTTACGTCCATTATAAAACCAACCACCAAGAGGTGTGTCGGTTAACCAAGCATCTTCACGTGCACTTTGTGAGCGACCTTTTTCAAAATCAAGAATTCCTGCTGATGGAGGAATACAAATATCAAATTTTGTTTTGTAAGAGATGCCAATTTCTTGCTGATTTTGTTCCCCATTATTAAGTATCATTGCATAAGCTTTTTTACGAATATCATCGCTTAATAACTCTAACCCCATGTCAAACCAAAATAAATCTGGCTTATATTTTATAGCAGCTTCTTCTAGCTTTTTAAACCATAAATCTTCGTATTCGGCATCGGGGTATTCTCCAAAACTATCTGGATCGTCAGAAAATGTATGTGGTTTGCAATATAGATCCTGATATTCTGGATTTGCTCCATCGTATTTATGCGATTCAGTAAAAAACCACCAAGAAAAAGCATGATGAAAAGTTATCAGGTATTTCATGTTTTTTGCACGAATTGCCTTTTCCAATTCGCCTACAACATCAATACCAGCAGTACGTTTCATATTCCAACGTGTAACTTCGGAATCCCACAACATAAAATTATCGTGATGACATCCCATAGGACCCGAAAATTTAGCTCCAGCTTTAAAAAATAAATTTGCCCACTCTTCTGCATCAAATTTATCGGGCTGAAAATCCATAATCAAATCCTTGTAACCATATACATTTTGGTCGCCAAATAATTCTTGATGTAGCTTAAATTCTCGTGTAGTATCGGGAGAATCAGGTCGAACAGCATTTGTCCAATACTTCTGTTTTTTATTATACATGGCCCAACCCCACCATTCGGTAGTTTTGTGTTGTGTTGCCAAAACGGCTGGACCAAAATGCGTGTAAATACCAAATTTAGCATCTCTAAACCATTCAGGTGTGGAATGACGAGCTATGGAAGGCCATTCTTCTTTGTAAATTTTTTTCACTTCATGTTTCTCTTTTTCTTGAATAGTTTCACTTAAATTTTTCTGAGATTTTTTTTGGCAATATGTACTATTGCTAAAAAACAGAATGGCTAGTAGTAAAATTGATTTAATTAGGTTCATAAACACTTTAGTTTTAATATTATTTTATTGTTGTGAGCGCTTTATTTAAATGGTTTTATCTTAAACCATATACTTCTGTATATCAACATTTCAAAATTATATTATTGCATTTAATTCAACTTGTTTTCAACTATATTTAAACTATATTTCAGTGCGCATACCCCTAACGTAGACTATATTTGAAACATATTTAAGTATCTTGCATGTCAAAAAAACAACATGCGATTTTTGTTAACTTTTTTATATGTATTAATAATTATTTGCTCAAATTCAGTCTTATCTCAAAACTCAATAGATACCTCATTTTTTAAAATTGAGAAATTTAATAAAGATAGATATCATATGTCACAAGCTCCTGCTGAGGAAGCTTATTCCTATTTCGCTAAAGGATCAGAATACTTTTTATCAAAAGGTGATACCATTAATCATTTAAATTGTGTTGTTCATATGTCGGATGTTGAGTACCGAAAAGGTAGATTTAATAATGCATTCGATTTACTTTGGGATGTAATGCCTATGGCTAATAAGATTTCTAATAAAAAACCATTACTAGAAATTCATCAAATGTTAGGCATTCTATATGGTGTTTATGATATAGAAAAGGAGGCTTTATACCATTTGAAAGAAGGACTGAAAATTGCCAAAAAATACGTAAAGTTGGATGAAAAATATAGGGAACGACTTACTGCCTGTTATTTTGATGTTGCTATACAAAATGTAGCTATGCAAGATTATGATTCAGCTCTCCAATATCTTGATACTTGTTATAAATCTGATAAGTCTGGAAGCAGGTTGTATTTTGTTGATGCAGTATATGGGCAAGTATATGTTGAGCTAAAAGAATATGATAAGGCTAAAAAATATTTAGAAGGTGTACTTGCATACCTTGAAAAACAAGGAAATGGTTTTCAAGTTTCGGTGTCATATTATATGGGTGAATTGAAAAGTGCAATTAATGAAACAGATAGTGCTTTTGTTTTCTATAATAAATCTCTAAATGCTATAGATTCTCTGCAAACCCAAACGAAATTAAAACCTTTAGTTTTAGAGAAAATTGCAATGCTGTATGGAAAAGAGAATAAACATAGGTTTGCTTTTGACTATATGCAAAAGTCTAAGAAGTGGTCAGACAGCTTATTTAATACCCAAAGTCAACAAAATAAAAGTCTTTTTGAGATAAAAAATAGGTATAAAGACGATCTGAAAAAAAAGGAAGAACAAATAGAAACCCAAACGAAACTGTTAAAATTAAACAATAAAGCCAAATTTAGATTGAGGTTATTAATTATTGTTATAATATTATTGACATCGATAGCCTTCATCACATATAGGTTGAAAGTAAAAATGAAAAAATTAGCTTTTAAAAAGAAACTTAATGATGACAAGAACAAAACGATACTTAATATTAAAAACAAAGAACTTACCGCTAATGCTTTGCAAATAATAGAGAAGGAGCAATTTGTTAAAGAACTGTTAGAAGAACTTAAAGATAAGTTACCTGACTCACATAAAACTTTACACAACAAATACAAACAGAGTAACAAGAAAATATGGGAAGATTTTCATCTCCGCTTTACTCAGATCAATAAAAGTTTTTACGACCAATTATTGAAACAATATCCTGAATTAACTCCGACAGATTTAAAACATTGTGCTCTTGTGAAACTAAATTTTGATAGTAAAGAAATGTCTCACTTATTAGGAATTTCTGTAAATAGTGTGCATATGGCTCGTTCACGTATCCGAAAAAAAATGAATTTAAAAAGAGAAGATAATTTGAGTAATTTTTTGAATAAGATAAAATAATTCTTACCAACGATAAGCTTTATTACAACCATGAAATTTGTTTAGAAAATCTAGTTTATTTAGTGGTTGTTATTGGTATAGAGTAATTTAGCTACTTTAGGCTGCAAGAATTGTACTTGTTTCTAAATTTTGGTTTGTGTGCAAGTTTGTGCAATGTGCATGGGCTTCCTAGTATTTTTTTTGCGGAAGGAAGAAAAAACAAATAAATTCCTAATAAGTTACCACTGAACTATCTTCAAAGAGCTTAAAAATATTTTCCTTTCGGCTTAATTAAGTAGTTTGGTTTTCAAAGGGTTAAGCCCGTTCTGAGTCACTTACATACAACGTCTCGTTTAAGAGCAGTAGCGGAATAAATGCATTCACATTTTTTATAACAAGATACTTAATTAAAACAAAAAAAGGTTTGAGATTGCGCCCAAACCGCTATTGCTTTTATACATTGTTAGCAACTTGCTGTTTTCTCCATAATAATTCAAAATAGCAAACTATTCATTTTTTAATTTATCTATATATGGTTTTATTTCTTCAATGGTATATCGTTGCTGGATGTGCTGTGGGCAGTTTATATCCCAAGCCGTTATTTTTATTTTAATGATTCGTTCTATAGGGACGTCATAGTCTTTATCTATAAACTGTTCCATAAGATTTGATTCATTTGTGATGATGGAAGCTTCTCCCCAAATTTTTATTCGTTTCCTATTTGGGTAATCTATTAAAAAGAGGTGTACTTTATTATTTTCATCAAAATTACCTACTGAAATATATTGCCTATTTCCTGAAAAGTCTGCAAAGGCCAGATGTTGGTCATCCAGCACTTTTAAAAAGCCTTTAGGACCACCTCTATGTTGAATGTAAGGTTGCCCATCTGCATTAGCCGAAGCCATATAAAAAGAATCTCTTTTACTAATAAAAAAACGGAGTTGTTCTGTGATTTTAGTTTGCCAATCCCTTTTTTCTGCCATATTTTGATAGGCTACTCTTGAGCCCATTTCTTCTTGTCTATTTTTTACTGACGGAGTGAATGCAATATCACTTATATATCTTGAATCCATACGTGTGTGTTTTTTAATTTATGTAGGCAGAATACATCCAAACTGATTTTTCCTGCTCTCTAATGTAATCGCTCATTAGAGCATTTGTTCCTTCATCATTTGAATCTGATGCAAGGTCTAATAATTCCCTTTCGAGCGGTAATAGTGTTTCATATCCCTTCAAAATTACTTTAATGGCTTGTTCTCCATTGCTTATGTCTTTTGCCTCTTTTATGGATGCTTCCTTTAAATAATCAGAATAGGTATGTAATGGTGTGTAGCCTAAAGTTAAAATTCGTTCTGCAATTTCATCTATTTTAATTAATGAATCGTTGTACAATTCTTCAAATTTAAGATGTAGTTCAAAAAAATTAGTTCCTTTAATGTTCCAATGAAAACCTCGGGTATTCATATAGAAAATTTGATAGTTTGCTAGTAATGTGTTTAATTTTTCTGATAAGGATTTTGACTCAATGCGGTCTAACCCAATCTTATTTAATTGTTTTTTCATCTTTTTGGTTTGTTATATGGTTAATGGTGGAGTAAACTTCTACAGTTCTAATCTTTATTTCATTTAGTAGTGTCTTATTTACGGGACATCTATCTGCAATTTCCATAAGTCGCGCTCTTTGCGCATCATTCAGGTTACCTAATAGTTCGACTTTTTTTTCAATTAAGTGGGCATACCCATCTGTTGAGTCACATTCTTCACAATCTTTGTGATGCACTCGCTTTTGTGATAGGGTAACTTCTACACCTTCTAAGTCCCATTTTTTTCTGTCAGCATACATTCTTATGGTCATAGCGACACAACCACCTAAAGCCATTAGCAATAAACTATAAGGGTCTGTGCCTTCATCTGTGCCAAAAGGATCTGGCTCATCTCCAATTACTTGATGTGTTCCATCAGAAAAAATAGTTCTATACTTCGAACGGTCGATTTTTGCAGTGACATTTTTCATTATTTTATTTTTAATATTAGTTATACATTTTCTAAAATCTGACGAATCATTTGATTTGCAAAGCCCCACTCATTATCATACCAGGCTAATACTTTTACTAAGTCACCATCAACCACTTTTGTCATTTCTAAATCAATAACTGCGGCGTGTGGGTCTTTAACTATGTCACTTGAAACAATAGGGTCATTAGTCACTCTTATTACATTTTTATAACGAGCAGTTGAAGCCTCTTCTGTAAATATTTGATTGAGTTCTTCTTTAGAGGTTTTTCTAGCTGTTACTAGTGTAATATCTGAAACCGACCCAATTGCTACTGGAACTCTAATTGCCATACCATCAAATTTACCTGCGTATTCTGGCAACGCCTTAGTGGTTGCTGTGGCTGCACCTGTCGAGGTGGGAATTAAATTATTCATTCCAGACCTTCCCATTCTTGTTTTTTTAGAGGGTGCATCTACTGTGCTATTGGAAGATGTGTTTGCGTGTACTGTGGTCATTATCGCTTTTGCTATACCTATTCTTCTGCCTAAAATCTCAATAACAGGACTTATATTGTTTGTGGTACAGCTTGCACAAGAAAATATAGTGTTCTTTCCATCTTTAGTATTTACACCGTGCACAACCGTTGGAACTCCACCACTTGCGGTAGGTCCCGAAATTACAACGACTTTAGCTCCTGCATCGACGTGTTTTTGAGCGTCTTCTTCTTTAGTAAAAAAGCCTGTACTTTCTATTACGACATCTACATCAAGTTCTTTCCAAGGAAGGTCTTCCGGATTTCTTTGAGAATAGAAAGGAATTGTTTTCCCGTTTACTAGTAAACTATCATTCTCTACAGTTACGTCTTTTTCAAAAATTCCGTGAACACTATCATATTTTAAGAGGTAGGCAATGTTATCTATGAAAGCAATATCATTAACTGCTACCAAGTCTAATTCTGGATTATCTAAAATTATTTTCAAAGAGGCTCTTCCTATGCGCCCCATTCCGTTTATTGCTATTTTTTTCATTTTTGTTCTATTTTATTGGTTAATTGTTTTCATAAATGCCCTCATTTTTGAAATGATTTCGGCGCCATCTTCCTCTAGTGCAAAGTGTCCTGTGTTAAAAATGTTGTAATCAATATTATTTACATCCTTTTTAAAGGCTGCAGCGCCACTCTCAGGAAAAAACTCATCATTTTTACCCCAAACAACTAAAAGAGGCGGTTGATTATCTCTTAAATATTGTTGCCACGTCGGGTATAGTGTTAAATTATTCTGGTAATCATACAATAAATCAAAAGCCGCATTATGAGCATTAGGTCGTGATAGTCTTAAATAGTCTAGTTGCCAGTTATCAGGATTAACATTTTCAATATTTCTAGTCCCGTGTGTATATTGCCACTTCAATCCCTCTAATGAAAATGCAGGTAGTATTGCTTTTTCAGTCTCGAGAGTTCTATTTGCCCATAGTACTCTTATATCTTTCCAAGCTTTTCCAAGCCCTTCTTCATACGCATTTCCATTTTGATTAATGATTGCTGTAATGCGCTCAGGGTGGGCGGTTGCAATCCTAAAACCTACGGGAGCGCCAAAGTCTTGAATCATTAAGGCGTAAGAGTTAAGTGCTTTCTTTTCAAGAAAAGCGTCTATGGTCTTTGCTAAATTGTCAAAGGTGAATTGATACTCATCTGGAGAAGGGAAATCACTATTCCCAAATCCAGGGTAATCTGGTGCTATGAGATAAAACTCATCAGATAACTCGTTTAAAACCTTGCGATATTGTTGTGAAGATGAAGGAAAACCGTGTAGTAATACGATAGTTGGGTTATCTGGATTTCCAGCTTCTCGATAGGCGATATTCACTCCATTAATATCGATGCTTTTAAATTTAGTAGCCTGCTCTTTTGATGCAGTCTGTGTCGCCGTTACGGTAGGAGTAACGCTTTTTTCTTCTACTTTCTGTTGACACGCTACGATGAGTAGGAGCAGCAGTAATTTAAGTGTGATAAATTTTTTCATTGTGTTTGTTTTAAGGTTATAATTTTCTTTGTGTTTCTTTTATTTTTAAGTCATTAATGCTGGCATATCTCTTTTGCATCAATCCGTCTGCGTCAAACTCCCAGTTTTCATTGCCATAAGCTCTAAACCATTGACCGTCTTTGTTTCTGTATTCATACTCAAATCGTACAGCAATTCTATTATCAAGAAAAGCCCATAATTCCTTTTTGAGTTTATATTCTAATTCTTTTTGCCATTTGTCTTTTAGAAATTCTTGTACTTCTTGGCGCCCATTAATAAATTGATTTCTGTTGCGCCACTCTGTATCTTGAGAGTAGGCCAACGAAATTTTTACAGGGTCTTTACTATTCCAAGCGTCTTCTGCCAGTTGTACTTTCTGTTTTGCTGTTTCAGCATTGAATGGTGGTAGAGGATGTTTTTTTTCCATGATTTTAAAAATTTATTAGTACAATGTGTATTCTTGCATTGTCCTTTAGATGAGTTTTATATTTTAGATACTAAAGGAAAATCTATTGCTGTTTTGGCTGTGTTATTGAAATAGTTTGTAAATACGTTTAATGCTACGTGCGCTATGATTTCTCCAATCTCTCCCTCGGTATAACCAGCATCTTTTACAAGCCGTACGTCTTCATCAGACACCCTTCCTTGAGTGGTTACTAGTTTTTTAGCAAACACCAAACCTGCTTGAGTTTTTTTATCGGAATTTTGGGCTATTCTTGCTGATTGTAAAGACGTTGAATCTATTTTCACTAAATTTTCTCCAATAAAAGTGTGTGCAGATAGGCAATAATCACAATTATTCTCTTGCGATACTGTTAAGGCTATTAATTCGCCCATCTTTGCACCAATACTTGCTTTAGCTAATGCACCGCTTAAGTTTAAGTAACCTTCTAGTACAGCAGATGAGTTACCCATGGTTCTCATCATATTTGGCACCATACCCAACTTTGATTGAACTCCGTTAAATAATTCTTTTGATTTGCCAGTTGTTGTTTCTGGATTTAATGCTTGTAATCGTTTCATTTTTGTAAAATTTATAATTATTAGTAATTTACCGACCGTTCGGTAAATATTTTAGTTAAAAAAAACTACTCTTTATTATAGCGATTTTTAATTGTTTTTAATGTGTTTTCAAAAATAGTTAAATCTTTAAGTCCTTCAGAGACGATTAGACTTCCTTGAATATCAATCAAATTTTGTACAGCATTGCTTTTCGCTACTTCTTTAGATTGTCCAAAAGCTAATCCAAGTTCCTTGAAATGATGAATCCATTGTTCCATGCCATTTTTAATACGACTTCCAAATAATTCAAGACCTACTTTCATAGATAATGTTCTAAAAATACAGGAATCTTCACCGCCATTATATAACTCTTTAATATTATTTATACTTTCGTTTAATCTTTGATCTGGTGTGAGTGTGTTATTTATTAAGGCACCGAATATTTTTATTTCAACCCATTTATCTATATAGTTAAATACAGCTTCTGCCATTTGTTTTTTACCCTCTGGAAATCTGTGATACAAACTAGCTTTTTTTAACCCTGTAGCATCAGATATTTCATTAAGGCTTGCGCCTTCATATCCTTTTTCTCTGAACACTTTGGTCAAAGCAGAATACATATCGTTATCTAAAACTTTTTGTGGTCTCATAGGGCAAATATACGAATAAAAATAAAATTACCAAACGTTCGGTAAAATATTATTTTGGCTTGTTGCCAACGCTGTTGTGTATGGTTAGTTGCGTGATTAAGCACCTAATTTAGCAAATAAATCACAGATAGAATATTCCGCAGGAATGTTCGTAAGTCGGCAGTGACCAAGCCATTAATTATACACGTCTTAAGTTTGTCTTTTATTACATTTAACAAATAAACAGAAAAGACAAAAGAGAGGAATAAGGTTATTATACACGCAGAAGCTTAAGACTTCGTCAACATTGAAAATCCCCTCTCTTTTCTACACAGATTTCGTACAGTTCTATGAGGCTTTTTAGACCTCGATTTTAAGTCGTTGAAACTCGCGTAGGTTGTCCTTTCAAAAAATAGTTTCTTATGAATAAAGATATTAAATATTTTGGACTTGACATCAGTCATTTAGTTTTCGATGTTACCGATTCTGATGGTAATTATTATCAGTTTAAAAACAATGAATTTGGCTTTAAGAAGTTTACAAAACTCTTAAATTGTGATAGCCATTGTGTAATGGAAGCTACAGGTTATTATCATTATCAGTTGGCTTATCATTTGCTAGAATCAGGTATAAAAGTATCTGTAGAAAATCCATTAGCTGTAAAACGTTTTATACAGATGAGGTTGTCAAAAATTAAGACAGATAAGAGCGATTCTAAACTTATATGTGATTATGCAGAGCAGGTTGAATTAAAGTTATGGCAAGGTAATTCTAAAAACGAAATAGAATGTCTTCAAATCGTTAGAACCCTTTCTGTATATACAAAAAAAAGCACTATGTGCAAAAAACAAATTACATGGTGAAGCAGTTTTAGGACATCCAAGTAAAGATGTTTTGAGATCCTTAAAACGTAGTTTAAAGCATCTTGAGAAAGAGATAAAAACCTTAGAAGATAAGTTATTGGTTTTGGTAAAACAAGTACATCAAGATTTGTTAACGCGTTTGAAAACTATTCCAGGTATTGGTCCTAAAACAGCAATTATGTTAGTGGTTTTAACAGGTGGCTTTTATCGTTTTACAAGCGCAAGCGAATTATGTAGTTATGCTGGTTTAACTCCAGTAATTAGACAAAGTGGAAGTAGTGTAAACGGACGACCAAGAATTAGTAAAATAGGGAATCAGAAACTGAGAAATTTATTATTTATGTGCAGTTTTAATGCTTGTAAATACAACAAATCTTGCCGTGATCTTTATGAGCGAATAGTAGCCAAAGGAAAGAGTAAAAAATTAGCATTAATAGCTGTCTGTAATAAGTTGCTAAAACAGGCCTTTGCTATCGCTAAATCAGGATTAATATATGATGGTGAATATAAAAGTACTTTAGTGAAAAATTAATGAATTTTTACTTGTTTTTTACCACAGTACTTTGTTAGCCTTTCGTTAGTTTGAGTTTATCCTTTGATTTCTTTATCATCTTTGTAGATTACTTTTTTTGTCAATTTTCCTTTTTTATTATAATTCTCGAAAAGTCCATCTTTTAAGCCATCTTTAAAGTTTCCTTTCTTCATAATTTTACCGTTTTCATAGTAACTATCACAACGTCCATTCAATTTGTCATTTTTATAGGTTTGAATCCATGACAATTCACCGTTTTCAAAATATATTTCAAAGACACCATTCTTTTCTCCATTAATGTAATTTCCTTTCAATTTTGAGTTGCCATTTTCATGATAAGTTTCATAGATCCCGTCTTTTATATCGTTGATAAAATTTGCTCTTATGTTTAATTTACCGTTTTCAAAATAGGTTTCAAAGTGTCCATTTAGCTTGCCATTTTTATAAGTAGTTTTAGCGAACAATTGTCCATCGTTATAATACTTAAGCAATGAACCATTCCTAACTCCGGCTTTATACGTCGATACTTCCTCCAATTGTCCATTCTCATAATACCCCTTAGCAGAGCCATCTATTTTCCCTTCCTTATAATTTGATTCCTCTTTTAATTGACCATTTTCAAAATATGCAGTATAGGGTCCATTAATTTCACCCGCTTTATACACAAACGTTTCGAGTAATTGTCCGTTTTCATAATATTCTTCATATAAACCTTCGCGTTTACCGTCCTTGTATATGACAAGATCTTTTAATTGGCCATTCTTGAAAAATGATTTTATCGTGTCTTGGGGTGAACCATCCTTCCAGATAAATTTGAAATGTAAATTACCATTATCGTAATATTCTTCAGAAATACCATCTGGTGAAATGTCTTTCCATATATATCTTGCATGAAGTTGTCCATTTTCAAAGTAGCTCTCGTAAAGTCCACTTTGTTGACCGTCCTTAAATGATGTTTTAACTTTTAATTGACCATTACTATAATACTCTTGTGATGGACCTTCTTTTAATCCATTTTTTACATGAAATTTTACTTTTAGCTTGTTATTTGGATGATTATGATAAATAATACCGTTCAATTTTTCTCCATTCAAAAGATATATAAATTGGCCGTTAACGTCTTCTACCTCAACTTTTGATAAATGGATTTCATTTTGAGAATTTAACAAATTAAAAGTTAGTAGACTTATTAGAATAAATAAAATGGAATTTTTCATGGCTTTAAATAATAATTAATTTAGCCAATTTTTGATTAGAAATAAATGATATAAATCATAAAATCTGGGATGTTCACGTGTACTTCTATATCAACTATGAAGTTAAAATCTTAAGTTATAAAATATAGGGTAAGTATTTTTAATGAAGGCTAACGGTTGGCGGTAAGAAATCGTTGCGCATTTCGGAGCTCAAACCTATCAAATCGCTACACCGTTTATTAAATGTTATGTCGTTCAAATTTAGCACTTTTCGCGCAATGTTTTTTACCGCGTGTTGGCTGCTGGTGTTCCGTGTCAAATAATATTCTTTCTATTTACAATGGTAAATCATTTTGAAATTGCATTATACTTTATTTCGGAAAAGACTGAAGTTAATCCATTACCAATAGGTGATTGAGATGCAAAACCAATTTTTATTGGCTTTTCAGAATCTAACCTGAAATATCTAATTCCTATCCATTTTTTACTATCAAGCGAATAGGAGAATACAATTTGCCTTCCTTTTTTTGATATTTGCATATAAACCGAATTGCCCTCAACGTAATCGGAATAGGCATCGTCTGACACCTCGTTGGTAACAACTGTAACCATCCGATTTTTAGAAGGAGCCTCGTTTTCAAAACAAAATTTAGCCCAGTAATTTTCATCAATATACACAATAAGCATCGCTGCTTCCCATTTAGATTTATGCTCTGCCAATGCATTTGCGCTAAATACAAAATTACTATCTGGCCTAAATACTAACTTTGGCATATTACTTTGATTGAAATGTCCATGAGGTGCATAAAACATATTCGTGTTGGGGCCTGCACTTATTTCAATTGTTCCATTCTGAATATTAAAGCTATCAGGTTTTATTATCCACTCAAGAGGTTGAGGAATTTCTTTTACCTCACACATTTTTACCTCCTGCGTAAATGCAGTTTTTCCTACAAGAATAATCATTAAAAGTAATACTGTTCTCATATTAAATATTTTTTAAAGTTTACTAACATTGTATCTGATGCCCTCCATTTGCAGCCAACGGTCTTGTATATGAAAAGTAGCGGATTTTACGCACTTACCATTCGGATTATAACAGACCTTTAATTTATTCATTTTCTTTTATTTAAGCGTTTATACCGCTATTTTTTACCACAGTACTTTGTTGTATGTAGTTATTTTAAGCAGGGTATTGAATGATAAAATGATTAATTCCAGAAATCATAAGTTTCACTTCAGCGACTTCATATTCTCCATAATTTCCGTGTGCAGCATTATTTTTTAAATCCATCCATGCAGTAATTTGCTTTTGATACATTTTATTATATACTCCAGCTTTGGCTAATTCTGAATTTATAGTATCAGCCTTTTTTGAGACTTCTTTTCCTTTTCCATTCGTGAAAGTAGTATCGATTGAAACTTTATCACAAAGTTTCTTAAGATGTGATTCAAGCGTACTTCCTACAATAACAGCAGAAGCGTCTTTATATCCTTCTGATAGCAAGTATGAAGCCATTTCCAAATAGTCAGCAAATACTTCAGAATGAATTAGTTCAGCTACTGATTTTAAATAATCATTTTCAAGGTCATCTTTTAATGCGATAATAATTCCAATGATTTGTCTTAACCTAGAACCAACCATCACTCCATCTTTCTCTAATATTCTTAAAACTTCCTTGTTGTATTCAGAATTCAATCCGCTAATTCGAACAACTGCAGCTTTGCATTTTCCGATTAGAACTGTTTTCTTTTCTAAAGGTAAGTCTCTTAAATCTGTATATTTAGATTGAGGAACTGTCTTATTAAATTCCTCTATAATTTTGTTCAACTGTGTTATGAATATTTCTTTGTTCATTTTTTTTTAATTACATACAACGGGTTTGTGTATGAATAGTTTTTGGGTTGGTTTTCTCTAACTTTCGGCTAAAAATACACAATGCAAGGATGCAGTAAATAGATTAAGGCACGAAGCGAAAATTATTTATACACGTTGTTGCAAAATCGTTTTTTATTTTGTTTCATCGTTTCTTTTCTTTCCTAAGTGTTCGGAATTTTGTAAAACTCTTAAAAATTCTTGGTAATAAGTTCCGACCAACAATTGACTATCAGCCCTCGTTTGAGGAGAATAATAATTGTCAATGTCCAAGTCTTGAAGATTGTCAATATTCAAATGTTCAGCCATCTTCCGTAATAGGATTATTAAATACCTCCCACTGTCTGAAAGCTCAGGAGAATTTGGTGCGGTTGACTTGTAGAGTTCCTTATACGCTGTCAGAACAGATTGCGCTTTATGAAAAACAACTACAATTTGATTTAAAGCGATTAGATATTCATCCGTGCGAGGAAGAAGTCCGCGTTGCCCCATTAAAACCCGATAAATTTCCATTTGACGTGTTTTTTCCGCCTTTTTCTCGTCGAGATAACGTGTTACTTGAACAGCTATTAAAGGAGAAACCAATATCGCTATAATACTTACTATTCCTATTATGTTTGAATCCATTAATATTTTATTATTTATTAAGCGTTTAATTTGTCAGTCGCACGCAACAGTTGCGCACTGCTAAGGTCAGTCGAAAGTTATATTATGTCAGTTTTAAAATCCGAAATTATTAGTCAAATATATAAGGTTATAGAGAATTTGGGAGGAAAGTCCGATATTCTTTCTATTATTGGCTCTATTGGCGATACACATAACGATGACGAAATATTAGAATACTTAAAAACTTGGAATAGGTTAAATTCTGCAAATGATTCTTGATATATCCCTGTCATTTGGGTTATAATCTTTCTTTATTTTAATATCTTCAATACGTATTGTTAACTCGACTATATGGGTTAAGTCGTAAAACTTCCACCCTAACACATTTGTGCTTTTACTTTTGCCTCCAACTGAAAATGCCCTTAACACAATATTTCCGTTGTCCTCATGTTCTCCTATCAAATAAGGCTCAACAACTTTTGGAAGCCCCTTGTATTTAAACTGAATTAATTTATGTTTAGAAATTGCTTCGCAAATTGTTTTAATATTTTTTTTCTCATTCATATTTTTAAATGCTCATAATAAATGATAGTATTTTGGAAGTTCCAATATTTGTATAAGTGGCACTATACAAAACTTTGAAATTATAGTCTCTAATCACTAAAGTGGTTGTTATGTCATCATATTCTTTGGAACAAGTCCAAAATAAATATAATGTATCTTCTTTCATTTTAGTTTTACCTTTTTTGAAATTCTTTTTTTCCAAAATAAATTTGGATTGTCTTATAGCTTGAGGAACACGATTTTTATTTATACTGTAATTAGCTCCCATAATACTCAAAACAATTTTTTTATATTTAGATAAATCAGATTCAAGAGGCACATTAATTATTGTGGATTCTGGCTTTAAATTTAATTCTCTTTGTTCAGAAATATTCACATTGGTTTTTGATGTGTTAGATTGAACTTGTTGAGAAAATAAATTGCAACAAAAAAGTAAAATAGGAATGATTAATAATTTATTCATCTTTTTAGACATTAATTTCGGTTTATCGCGTTCTCTCTCATTCATACTCGGTAAATGTTTTGCAACGTTTATGTGTATGGAAAGTTGCGTGCTTGTGTGCGAGGATTTTCCGAAGGAAAATCAGATGCATGCAAGCAAAGCAACTAACATTGTTTAAGCTAAAAATAGCAATTTTTTATACACGGTGTTACCTGCTGGTTTTTAATTCCGTTTGTTTATTATTCGTCTGTTTTTTTATAATCAAAATCATTGTCAAAATCAGTCCAAAACCTAATATTATTAGAAGCGATATTTTTTGATAAGAATTAAAATCAGCAAGATTTTCAGTTAGCTTTGGTGACACAAAAAAACTTGTCAGATTAAAAGCTAAATGTGTTAAAATACTCAACCAAATATTTCTTGTCTTTAAATAAATATAACCCAAAACTATTCCGCCAATAAAAGGTCCAAACAAACCATTTTCTGAAAAAATGTGAGCAATACTAAAAATTAAAGCAGAAACCCAGATTGCTTTAGAAAATCCTTTTTCGTTAAATAATTTCTGTGATATAATTCTACGAAAGTATATCTCCTCGAAAAAAGCCCAAAGAGTTAGTAAAATCAAATATCTTGGTAATTCAGACTGCGTTGGTCTAATTTGGTCAGTCCATTGCCATTCCATTAAATTATAAACTAATAATGGAATAAAATAAGTTGCTAAAAAGAGTCCAATAATTCCGATAATAATTGGGAAAAGGTATATAATTCGGAAAGTTGAGTTTTCTTTTTTCGGAAGCAAGCTTGGATTAAATTTAATAAGGAAAAATCCAGCTAAAATAATTGACAAAATATTAATAATTCTACTTGTCCAAAAGTCGTTAAGTCCAGAAGAAAAATAATAACCTATTAGTAATATGAGTAAACTCAAAAATAAATTCAGATAAAGTCTTTTACTCATATTTGATTTGGATTCGGTTCGGTTTTTTCAACTTGCAGGTAACGTGTTTGTGTATGATTTCGTTGCGTTTTAAGCACTAAAGTTAGCAAATAAATCACAGATAGAAAGTCCGCGAGGACTTTCGTAAGTAGGCTATAACTAGCAATGAATTATACACGGTGTTCTACGCAGTTTTTATTCCGCTAAATCAAACTCGAAATTTGAATTAACATCGAAACTCCGTAAATTATTGATATTATAATTATTCCCTTTTTTATATTTTTCCCGTGCTTTTCTGTCCAATTCAGATAGTCAGCTTTTTTAGATTCTGATACTTTCCATTTTCCATTAGCATATTTAAATCCGAAATACATAATTGTTGTAAATATGACGATTCCAATAATTGAAGTCAAAAGACTTGGTTCCATATTATTTCTGCTTTTTATTTAAATATTCTCTTGCATCTCTCAAATTCAATTCCGTTTCATTAAAAGCAGAACTTCCATTTCTGTCGAGATTAAAAATAGGTTCTTCTAAATTTCCTAATGCAATCATCAATTGATAAACTGTATCTGAATTTTCGTTTTCGAGTTCAGTTTTAAGCCACTTTCTAAAGTTCGGAATTAATTCGTTTTTGTGAATTTTACTTAATGACCAATAGGCACTTATTCGTTCTTTTGAGTCCGAGTAAAGTCCGCTGTCTATTCCTTTGATAATTTGATTTTCCAATTCAATTGGTTTTAGATTGTTTAATCCAGATTCGGCAATTACTTTTTCTTCGTATTCCGATTTTTTATTTCCGTTAGCTTTTTCAAAA
Organism: Algibacter agarivorans; assembly: GCF_039543245.1. Lineage (NCBI taxonomy): Bacteria > Pseudomonadati > Bacteroidota > Flavobacteriia > Flavobacteriales > Flavobacteriaceae > Algibacter > Algibacter agarivorans. Next base: position 33,988 of record NZ_BAABJJ010000021.1, on the reverse strand, counting down.
ATATAAGCTGAAGCCTCAAATTGGTCGTTTGTTAATTTCATTTTCTTTTAAGCACGATGTTTTTTCAAATTGCGTAGAACTTGTTTATATGGATTATTAAACCCTCTATAATGTGTCAATTTGGAGGGATAACGATGCTTTTTCATCATATATTCCTCCCTTATTAAACAGGGGTAATTTTTTCATATGCTAATATAGTTACTTTCTTACAGATTGTCGAAAGGATTTTTAATATCTTTTAAGTTAGTTGTTGATACATGCGTGTAAATCATGGTAGTTTTTGGACTGTTATGCCCCAGAAGTTCTTGTATATATCTGATATCGGTGCCACTTTCTAACAAGTGGGTAGCAAAACTATGGCGTAAGGTATGTAGCGTTGCGTATTTTTTTATGTTCGCCTTTTTCAACGATTTTTTGAGTACTTGTCTTGCACTTACTTGGGTATAAGGTGCATCATATCTGCCTTCAAATAAAAAAACCTTAGGGTTGTAGTGGTCTATATAGGTTTGTAGCAGTGGAATTAAGCCTTGTGATAATAAAGTATATCTATCCTTTTTCCCTTTGGCAGATTTAATATGTATTAATCCGCGTTCAAAATCTATATCTTTTGGTTTTATACTTAAAGTTTCGCCTATACGTAAACCGGCGGAATAGGTCAGGCTCAACAACACTTTGTGTTTTAAGTTTTTTGTGGCTTCAAATAAGGCTTTTACTTCTTGTTTGCTTAAAATATTTGGTAATTTTTTATCCTTATTTGGACGTTGGATGTTTAAAGTGTCAATAGCTAAACCTTTAAAATCTATGAGGTGTTTAATGCCGCTAATGCATTGATTCTGGTAAGAGATCGATTTTTTGGCCACAAAAATAAAATCGTAATTAAACTGTTCAATGGTTCTTGCCGTTATTTGGGTAAGGTTTTTTAAATTCATGTAACGTAAAAAGAAAGCAGTTACTTCTGCATAAGTGTTTACTGTATTTTGACTAAAGCGTTTTTGTTCCAACCATTTTTTAAACCTGTTAAGTTCATTGGCTTGTTCGTCTTTTAGCAAAGGAAGCGTAATTTGCTTGGCAGGAGCAATTTTGGCAGGAAGGCTATTGTTTTTAAAGGCTTCATAATTTACGTACCATTTTTTTTGCCTAAAATAAAGGAACAGCTCATTTAGGCGTGTTTTGTGGTATGATGTGTAAAAGGTTTTATGTGTATCGCTCCATTTGGTTTCAGGGAAATTTTCGATGTATTCTTTAACGGATTCATCATATTTGAAATTTATGGCAATTTGTTTAGTCTGGTTATGCCAAAGTGGGAGTAATGTTATAGTTGGTATATCTGCCAATTTATTTGTTTTGAGCATTAAAATACGAAATAAATTCTTACTGGTAGGTTGTTTTTTTTGAAATAGTTTTTCAGTGAAATTAAAAATTCAAGAATATGATTTATTGAAAACTAAAGCCATGAATTAAACGGAAATCCTAAATAACAAAAATCGGGTTTTTGGTTTTTGGCAAAATGAAATCCATAAAACGTCTCTATGGTTTTGTATTTAAGATAGTTGGGTTAAATACATGTCTTTTCTTTTAGTACATGACAAAAAATATTAGTACATGACAAAAATAAAAGTGTCACATTGAGCCCATCGATTTAGTTTATACTGAGTACTTCGACTAAACTCAGTATAAACTAAAGTCGAAAAGCTATTAAAAAGAAGGTTTCCAATGTCTTAGGAGCGTTCAGATTAGCATTCAACATACAATATTTTTGTAATGTACTTATGTCTTTTTTATAAAACTAAATCACTTCCTAATAACCCTAACATTCATCTCCTCTACCTTTTTATCAGATAATTGAGAAGGCGCACCAAACAGTAAATCTTCGCTAGTTCCTGTTTTTGGGAATGCCATCACTTCTCTAATAGAGGCTTTTTTCTCTAAAATCATCATCAATCTATCTACACCCCAAGCAATACCGCCGTGTGGCGGTGCGCCATAATGGAACGCTTTATACATGGTGCCAACGCTCTTCATCATCTCTTCTTTGTTATAGCCCATGTTTTTGTACGTGGCTTCTAAAATTTCAGGTTTATGCGCACGCACAGAGCCACCACCAATTTCGTAACCGTTTAAGATTAAATCGTATTGTTGCGCGATGATGCTTCCAATCTCCTCCTCTTTACCATTCATGTGTTTGTCAATATCATAAATAGCAGGCATGGAGAATGGGTTGTGTGTAAACGTCCAACGGCCTTCATCTGTTTTTTCAAACATCGGGAAATCTACAACCCAAGCAGGTCTTAATTCCTTCGGGTTGATTAAACGGAGCATTTTGCCTAATGCTTGACGAACAGCATCTAAAGCTTTATTTGCTGTAGTATAATCTGCAGCAGAGAAGAATACAACATCGCCAACTTGCGCATTTGTCGTTTTGATGATTCCTGCAGCAATATCTTCACCTAAAAACTTAATAATTGGCGATTGCAAATCATTTTCGTTCACAATAATATACGCTAAACCACCTAAACCGTGTTGTTGCGCTATGGCGGTTAGTTTTTCAATCTGACCTTTAGATAAACGTTTGTTGCCTTGCTCTTCAGCAGATACTTTAATACATTTTACAATACCGCCTTCGTCAATAGGTTTACTAAATACTTGGAAGGTGGTGTCTTTTACAATAGCTGTAATGTCTTGTAGTTTTAAGCCGAAGCGTAAATCTGGACGGTCGCAGCCATAATAATCCATAGCGTCTTTATAGGTAATGACTTCAAACGGATGTAGAATCCATTTTTTACCATATATGTTTTCAACAATACCATTGAACATTTTCGTGTTCAAATCGATAATTTGTTGCATACTGGCATAGGCCATTTCAATATCCAATTGCGTGAATTCTGGTTGACGGTCGCCACGAGAATCTTCATCTCTAAAACAACGTGCCAACTGGAAATACTTTTCGTAACCAGAAACCATCAACATTTGTTTGAATTGCTGAGGTGCTTGTGGCAGTGTATAGAACGAGCCGGCTTGCTTACGTGTTGGTACAATAAATTCGCGCGCGCCTTCGTCGGTTCCTGCGCTTAAAATAGGGGTTTCTATTTCAAGGAAATCTTCGGCGTCTAAAATATCACGCATCATTTTGATGACTTTGTGGCGATTTACAATCACACGACGGACATCATCATTTCTGTGGTCTAAATATTTATATTGAAAACGAACATTTTCATTGGTTTTTGTTGCTCGTTTTATTTCAAAAGGTAAGGTTTTAGAAAGGTTTAGGATTTCTAAATCTTTGGCTTCTAATTCTATTTTACCCGTTCTTAAAGCAGCGTTATAATCGTCTTCTTTACGTTGTACAATGGTTCCAGATACGGTAATAACCGATTCTGGTTTCAATTTTACCAACTCATCTAAATTAGCAAACGATTCTCTACTTAATCGTACTTGGAACACTTGTGTACTAGAATCGCGTAAATCGATAAAAATTAATTCGCCATGGTCACGCACACTAGACACCCATCCAGAAAAGGTGACGTTTTCGTTAATGCTTTCATCTGAAATATCAGAGATTACATGGGTTCGGTATTCCTCTTTTATTACTAAAGGGATTTCTGGTAAAACTTCTTCTTCCTTTTTTGTAGTTTGTTGTTGAGGTGTTTGTTGTTTAGCTGAGCTTCCGTCTTCCGTCTTCCGTCTTCCGTCAATTTTTCCAGCAAGCGCTTCCAAAATCCCCTCACGAATCACTTTTCCTGAAGCGCCTTTTCCAATTATCCCAATCACTTTTCCAACTAGAATACCAGCTTTTCCTTGGTTTCCAGATTGAATGTCGATAGCAATGGCTTCATTTTCTGAAATCACTTTTACAATAGCGTCCTTTATTTGAGATTCTGAAATGGTGTTATCTTCAAAATACTGATTGTAATCAAAACTTCGGTCTTTTAAATAAGACGTTATGGCGTTTTGTACTAAAACCGATGTGATTTTTTCATCTTTAAAAAGCTGAAAAATCTCTATTAAATGTGCTATGCTGTGAATATCTGCATACTCATCGGCAGCAAGATTATTGACTAATGTTTTGGCGACAAACGATGGGTCTTTAATCACATTGTTAATGGCAATAAACGTTTCCGAACGTAAGGAGTCTGCTGTAAAGAACTTCGCGTCTTGCGGTAACACACCACCTTTTATTAAAATGGATTCTACAGCAAAAGGCAAGGTGCTTAAATCGACATCAATAGACTCTACCACCTCTTTAATGCTTACAAAAGGTAAATCTGGTTCGGATATAAAACGGTAATCTGCTTCAAATTCCTTTTTACGCATGGTTTTGGTTTGCTTTAATTCAGCATCCCATAAAACCGTGGTTTGGTCTGGTCTAAACGCGCCATGTTCTAAGAAATAGTTGAGTTGTTTTTCAACTTCTTCCTTTAAGGCGTCGACCATAAACTTAAACGAGTTCAAGTTTTTTATTTCGGTACGTGGATTTAAATTATAATCGCGTTTTTTACGAAGTGATACAGACACATCCGATTTGAATTCCCCTTTTTCAAGGTTGGCTTCGGAAATTCCGATGTTCTGAACAATACGATGAATGTATTGCGCATAGGTGGACACGTCTTCTATATGACGAATGCAAGGTTGGGTAACAATTTCTATTAAAGGTACACCAGCTTTGTTAAAATCGACTAACGATATTTTTTTCTCGTGCATTAATTTAGCGGCATCTTCCTCTATATGAACCTGCGTTAAATTAACCGTAAACTGAGAGCCGTCATTTCGGAAACAAGACACTTGTCCGTCTGGAATTACAGGGTTATGAAACTGTGTAATTTGTATGTTTTTCGGGTTGTCAGGATATTCATAATGTTTTCTATCCCAAGAAATCACTTCGTTTTCGAAAGTTGATTTTACCGCTTTCCCGAAATAAATAGCCTTTTTAATAGCTTCTTTATTAATAGCGGGTAAAACGCCCATTTGTCCCGTACACACCGAACAGATATTTTGGTTAGGGGTTTCTATTTCTTGATTGGCACAAGAGCAAAATAACTTCGTTTTGGTATTTAATCGCACGTGGGTTTCCACACCGATAACTAACTCTAATTCATGCTTTTTAAGCAGCTCGTTTAATTGTTCTAATTCCATTATATCGTGTCTTTTAAGAAGTTAGCAAACTTCAAAACGAGTTCGTCATTATTTTTTGCAGCCGTAATTTGTAAACCTGTTGCTGTGCCTTGTGGTACGGTTAGCGTTGGTAATTGTCCTAAGCTAAAGCCAACCGTATACGCATCGGATAAATACATAGCCAATGGGTCTTTTAAACTATCGCCAATTTTAGGTGGTGTGCTCGGTGTAACCGGCGATATGATGATATCGACTTCTTTGAAATCTTTTTCGAAGTTTTCAGAAATTTGATCTCTAAGGTTTAATCCTTTTAAATAAATTTCGTCTGAAAATCCTTGTGATAATACTTGGTTTCCACCAACAATTCTGCGTTTTGTTTCTTCTGAAAAATTCTCAGAACGTGTTACCGCATAGCTGTCTATTAAGTTATGGCCTTCAATACGATTGCCGTAATTGGTGCCATCTAATCTAGATAAGTTAGAGGCTGTTTCTGCCATGGCTAAGGTATAGTATGTAGATACTAAAGTTTCAGACTCAAAGAAATCTAAAGCTTTCACTTGAATGCCTTTGGCTTTTATTTTTTCTATAGCTGCCAAGAAATCAGATTTTACTTGTCCATCAATCGCATCGGTTTCTATGAAGTTTTTAAAGTAACCGACGGTTTTAATGCTTTCCGAAGTTGAAATAGCATCCTGAGATATTTCCGCGGAAGCGTAAGTGGTTTGATCTTTACCATCTTTGCCACTCATCACATTTAAAACAATACGGATGTCTTCAATAGATTTTGCAATAGGCCCAACACAGTCTGTGGACGATGCATAAGCCATTAACCCGTAACGTGAAATACGTCCGTAAGTGGGTTTTAAGCCATACACATTATTATAACCTGCAGGTTGACGAACAGAGCCTCCCGTGTCGCCTCCAATAGAAAATACGGTGTAATCTTTTGCAACGTTAACCGCAGAACCGCCACTAGAACCACCACCAACTAAATCGGGGTTTATCGCGTTTTTAACGGCGCCAAAAATGGTGTTTTCACTAGATGAGCCGTGACCAAAACTATCGCAGTTTTCTTTTACTAAAGGTATAGCCCCAGCATCCAATAATTTTTGAATGGCTGTTGCTGTGTATGCGGCTTTGTAATTTTTAAGTAAATCAGAACTCGCAGTAGTAAGCGTGCCTTGCACCATATACACATCTTTAATTCCAAAAGGAATCCCTTCTAATAAACCAATAGTTTCACCATTGGCGATTTTAGCATCCACTTTAGCTGCTAAATCTAGAGCCGAAGTATCTAATAATGAATTTACGGTGTTGTTCGTGTTCTGCTTTAAAGCGTCTAATCGTTCTTGTACTAATGCTGTGCAAGTGATGTTTTTATTCACCAATTGCTGATGAATCTTATGTATTTGAGAGTCCATAATTATTCTTCTATGACTTTAGAAACTACTAAATAGCCGTTTTTTTCTTTCGGGAAGTTTTCAATAATGATTTGTTTTTCTATCTGAGAGCTATCCATAACCACATCGTCTCTCAAAGTATCTAGGGACACCGCATTATCATGATTTTTATTAAAAGCATTATTATTTGTTGTATTCGCGTTTTTAATCACTTCAAATAATTTGTTTACAGCCTCTGATGGCTGCGCTCCTTTAATACTCGACAAGACGTCGACGGTCATAATTTTACTCATGTCTTAATTTTTAAATTAAAATAATTCCCCGATGACTCTGTCTCGGGGTTTCCGTACTCAACTCCCTTTTGGGGAGGTCGAAATTGCCATTTTGCAATTTCGGGTGGGGCAGAATAAAAAATTTCTTTTTTTTGCTCTATGCCCAAAATGAAACTATTATAACATCTAAATGATTTAACATTTAGAATAGCTGCTTTCAAGAAATTTTTTATTCAAAAAAAAGCCTTCCAAATTTGGAAGGCTTTATATATTTTTAAACAATAACCTTCCTGATCCTAAAAATTAGGATTATTGAAATTATTATTGTCGATATTATTTAACATAATTCGTTTATCACGCCAAATATATAGATTAAAAACCTAATTGGTGTCTTTTTTCAGAAGTTCCTACTGTAATTATCAAATTATTAAAAAAATGAATACTTGTTTGTTGGTTTAATAATGAAAATTAACGTTTCGCCTGTATTTTAGAATGTTAAACTCTTTTGTACGATTATAGCCTGTTTTCTATTTTACTGAAATTTGATATTGTAATACAGCCATGCCTTTGTAAGCTTTTTGTTTTAAAGTTGTGGCATCAAAAATAGGACGGTGCTGATAGCCTAAACTGAATTTATTATTGTGCGAGCCGTCCAACAGGAAATTAATGGTGAAATCGAAAACCGTCATATTATCTTCTAGGGCATCCCAATTGGAGTGTTGTATGGCTATGTTTGGTTGGATAATCATGGGTTGGCTTAAAATTTCGGTTTGCTTAAATGCATACCCAAATTGCGTATACCAAGTGGTACCTGTACCGATCATAGGGAAAGCCACACCAGCTCCGTTAAAATCTGTTCCGCCTCCTGTTGTAGGGTTGTTGGCGCCAACATTTCTAATATAGTTTTCTCCAAAATCGTAATCAAAAAATCCTAAATAAGCCGTTATAGCATTGCCGTTAGCAAGTGGTAGATTTAAAAATGAATCTGCTGCAAAATGTTTGATATCGTAAAGCGTAGTGCTTTCAAGTTTTGCGTCGCCATTGCTCATGGCTTTTTCTTGATGCTGAAAACCTGCGCCAATATTAAACACTTTTTTAGTTTGCATGTAAGTCCCTGTTTGGTAAGCAGACTTGTTTGATTCATGCTCGAAAAATTGATATTTTACATAAGATGAGGTTTTTACCCTAGGTTTGCTATTCGCGAAATTGACCTCTCCATCGGGTATATTGATTACGGCGAATGGTCTGTTAAAGGCGATTCTATAATCAAACTGCCCGGTTTGTCCTTTAAGCCAAACACCAAATAAACGTCCTAAATCATCATTTTTTTCAACAGAGTTTAAGGTGAAAAGTGGCGAGTCTAATCCCATCATGGTTTTTGCCGAACGAATATTCCATCTATTTAGTCCTTGCCAACCCGATTTCCCAACACCTACCTCTAAAAATTTGGCAAATTTATATTCTACGTATAAATCTAAAACATCGAGCGAAAAGGTTTTGTTTTTAAAATTGTAATTATTGCCTCCAAAAATAGCATAAGCAAAAATTTTAGGAGTTATTTGAGATGACACAGGAATACGTAGCCGTCTTATAGAGATATCTAAAAATTCTGAAGCAGGTTCGTCGTATATAAGAGAACCGTCGTTTAAATCAGAATATCTTAACCAAATTTGAGAGGTGATATTCCAATTTATTTTAGGTTTAAATTCTTTTTCTTCTTGGCTAATTAACGCTATAGGAAACAAGAATAATCCTAAAAAAATTAGTTTAGCTAGTTGGGCTTTTATTTTTTTCATGTGAAATAATCTTCTAAAAATTTTTGACAAAAATATTATTATCTCTTATGTCAGAACGTGACAAATGTCATGATTGAGTATTTATTTTTTACTTGTATTGGCTACAACGTTTGAGTAAATATAAATATTTTTTTACAAGTTTAAAGTCTGAAATAAAGCCTTAGAAGTGTTTTTCTGTTTTAGGGTTTTTAATTTTGATTAAAATTTATGAAATTCCTTTTTAAGCCCCTTTTTAGTCGATTTAAGCCACTTTAAAGTAATTAACAAATGTTGATAATTATACGAATGACTCGATAAAAAGCTTTTAAATAGCCTTAAATATTCGTATATTTGTTTGTATTCAGAAGGATGCTTTTTAAGCATCTTTTTTTGTGATACAAAATGATATTCAAATTAAGATAAAACATATAATATGAGCGAAGGTAAAGAAGAATTTAATAAGCATAATTATTCGGCAGATAGTATTCAGGCTTTAGAAGGTATGGAGCACGTTCGTATGCGTCCATCCATGTATATTGGTGATGTTGGTACGCGTGGTTTACACCATTTAGTTTATGAGGTTGTCGATAACTCGATTGATGAAGCTTTAGCAGGACATTGTAACAATATTACTGTTATTATAAATGAAGATAATTCGATTACTACAGAAGATGATGGTCGTGGTATTCCTGTAGATTTACACAAGAAAGAAGGCGTTTCTGCACTTGAGGTTGTAATGACTAAAATTGGAGCAGGAGGTAAGTTTGATAAAGATTCTTATAAAGTATCTGGTGGACTTCACGGTGTTGGTGTAAGTTGTGTGAATGCATTATCAGAACATTTAAGAGCAACCGTTTATAGAGATGGTAAAGTTTATGAACAAGAATATGAGCGTGGTAAATCCATGTATCCTGTAAAAGAGATTGGAATAACTGATAAACGTGGTACAACAGTAACATTTAGACCAGACTCCACCATATTTACACAAACTTTAGAGTATAGTTATGATACTTTGGCGAGTCGTTTACGTGAGTTGGCTTACTTAAATAAAGGGATTACCGTTCATTTAGTTGATAAAAGACATATAAAAGAAGATGGCGAATTTGAAGGTGAAACATTCCATTCTACTGAAGGACTAAAAGAATTTATCAAGTATTTAGATGCGACTAGAGACCCTTTAATGAAAGACGTTATTGCTTTTGAAGGTGAAAAAAATGGTGTTCCTGTTGAGGTAGCGATGATTTATAATACATCATATGCTGAGAATTTACATTCGTATGTAAATAACATTAATACACATGAAGGTGGAACACACTTATCTGGTTTCCGTCGTGGATTGACACATACCTTAAAAAAGTATGCAGATGAATCAGGCATGTTAGACAAATTGAAGTTTGATATTGCAGGCGATGATTTCCGTGAAGGATTAACAGCTATTATTTCTGTAAAAGTTCAAGAACCACAATTTGAAGGTCAAACAAAAACAAAATTAGGTAACAGAGAAGTTTCTGCGGCGGTAAGTCAATCTGTTTCAGAAATGCTAACCGATTATTTAGAAGAAAATCCAGACGATGCTAAAATCATTGTTCAGAAAGTGATACTTGCAGCTCAAGCCCGTCATGCAGCTCAAAAAGCCCGTGAAATGGTGCAACGTAAAACCGTAATGAGTATTGGTGGATTGCCAGGGAAATTATCTGATTGTTCTGAGCAAGACCCAGCAAAATGCGAAATATATTTAGTCGAGGGAGATTCGGCAGGTGGAACCGCAAAACAAGGTCGTGATAGAGCATTTCAAGCTATTTTGCCATTACGTGGTAAGATTTTGAATGTTGAAAAAGCGATGACTCATAAGGTTTTTGAAAATGAAGAGATTAAAAACATTTTTACAGCACTTGGTGTAACTATTGGGACAGAAGAGGATAGTAAGGCGCTTAACCTTTCAAAATTAAGATACCACAAAATCGTAATCATGTGTGATGCCGATATTGATGGTTCGCATATTGAAACTTTAATTCTAACATTCTTTTTTAGATATATGAAAGAATTAATAGAAAACGGTCATATTTACATAGCAACACCACCTTTATTTTTAGTTAAAAAAGGAGCTAAAAAGGAGTATGCCTGGAATGATGATGAACGTTTAGCTTTAATGGAACAATATGGAGATGGCGCAAAAATTCAACGTTATAAAGGTCTTGGAGAAATGAATGCAGAACAACTTTGGGATACAACCATGAATCCTGAATTTAGAACATTACGCCAAATATACGTAGACAGTGGTGCAGAAGCAGATAGAGTATTTTCTATGTTAATGGGCGATGAGGTGCCGCCTCGTAGAGATTTTATTGAAAAGAATGCTATTTATGCGAATATTGATGCGTAAATAAATATGTTCAGAAATTGAAATAGCCTTTATGTCTTAGATATAAAGGCTATTTTTTTACCTCAAATTTAATTAAAATTCGTTTAAATGCATTTTATCACGTTTAAATGCTTGTTTTAATGTTTTTTTTTCTTATGTTTGTTAAACCAAATCTATAATTAATGAAAAAGTTAATCTTATTTATATTGTTGTGTTTGGCAACCATAACTTCAAAAGCACAAAGTGATATTGATGTGCTTCTTGCTGCAGGTGTTGACGATGCAGAGCGTTTTGCAAATGATTATTTAGCGCCGGGTACAAACGGTTTAATGCATAGTATGAATGCTAACTGGTTTAATACAGCAGATGCTAAACCTTTAGGGGGTTTTGAAATCTCAGTTATACTAAACGCTGCATCAGTAAAAGATGAACACAAAATGTTTAATTTAACGACTGCTGGTTATAAGAATATTTCATTTCCCGATAATTCACCTTCAAAAATGGTTGCAACTGTTCTGGGAGAAAATGACCCAGCTGTTTTTATAGAAGTTGAATACGAAGATCCGATTTTTGGAAACCAAACTGAAACTATTGAGTTGCCAAATGGCATAGGGTCTAGTAGTGCCAATTTATTGCCTACTGCATTTATACAAGGCGCATTAGGACTTGTAAAAGGGATAGAATTAAAAGCACGGTTTGTGCCAAAAATTGATACAGATGATGTAAGTTTAAGCATGTATGGTGCAGGTGTACAATTTGAAGTTACAAAATGGTTGCCAGCAGATAAATTACTGCCAGTAGCTATTTCTGGTTTAGTGGCCTACACACATTTAGACGGTGAATATAATTTAACAGAATCTTCAGGAATACAAGGTGAAAACCAGCGCATTGAAAATGCTACAAATACGTGGTTGCTTCAACTAATTGCTTCAACTAAATTACCAGTAATCAATTTTTATGGTGGTTTAGGGTTTATTAAAGGAAAGTCGGAATCTGATTTATTAGGAACATATAGAGTAACAGATGGTGTGTTAACATCTCAAGCCATTGTTGACCCATTCTCAGTATCAAGTGAGGTATCTTCAGTAAGAGCAACCGTAGGAACAAAATTAAAGTTGGGTTTTTTCAGACTTAACGCAGAATATCATCTATCTGAATTTGATGCATTTTCAATAGGTATTCATTTCGGTTTTAGGTAACCTAATGTTTTAAAAGAATTAATTGTTTAGTTTTAGTTAGTTATATTTAATTTTTGTTATAAAAAGCACAGGATTTTGTCCTGTGCTTTTTTTATTTATACCAATTCTGCATTGAAATTACTGCAATAAAACGCCCTTTCTTTCTTTCTACATCAATATAAAAAGAAACCGTAACTATGGCTATGCTTTATTTTTCTATTTCGTATAAAGAAAAAAATCATCATTTTCTTTTACAGTAATTTCAATGCAGAATTGGTATTACAGTGTTTTAATTTGTAATTTTGCAGGAGTTGATTTTTGTGGTCTTTTTCACTAAAATTAATTAAAGTTCATGACTTTAATCATATATATAATTTGAATTTATAATGATTTTTGCATAGTAGATTAGAACATATTTAATACTAATAAATAAAACAATTAAAAAATGAAAGTAACCGTAGTAGGAGCAGGAGCAGTAGGTGCCAGTTGTGCAGAGTATATTGCCATTAAAAATTTCGCTTCAGAAGTTGTATTGTTAGATATCAAAGAGGGGTATGCAGAAGGTAAAGCCATGGATTTAATGCAATGTGCATCATTAAATGGATTTGATACTAAAATCACTGGAATTACAAACGATTATAGCAAAACTGCCAATAGTGATATTTGTGTGATTACTTCAGGTATTCCTCGTAAACCAGGAATGACTCGTGAAGAATTAATAGGCATTAATGCAGGGATAGTAAAAACGGTATCTTCAAGTTTACTTGAACATTCTCCAAATATGGTACTTATTGTTGTAAGTAACCCAATGGATACTATGACATATTTAGCACATAAAACTCTTGATATGCCAAAAAATAGAATTATTGGTATGGGAGGTGCTTTAGATTCTGCTCGTTTTAAATACAGATTAGCTGAAGCTATGGAAGCTCCAATAAGTGATATTGACGGTATGGTAATAGGAGGTCATAGTGATACTGGTATGGTGCCATTAACAAGTCAGGCCACAAGAAATAGTATTAAAGTGTCTGAGTTTTTAAGCGAAGACCGCTTGGAACAAGTTACTGAGGATACCAAAGTTGGTGGAGCAACACTTACTAAATTATTAGGAACATCTGCTTGGTATGCTCCAGGTGCTGCAGTTAGCGGTTTAGTTCAAGCTATTGCCTGTGACCAAAAGAAAATGTTTCCATGTTCTACATTCTTAGATGGTGAATATGGTTTAAATGATATTTGTATTGGTGTGCCAGTAATTTTAGGTAAAAACGGTATTGAAAAAATAGTTGATATCCCTTTAAGTGATGCTGAAAAAGCACACATGCTAGCTAGTGCAGAAGGTGTTAGGAAAACTAATGGATTATTAGATTTATAATAATTTATTTATTTAAATAGTTGTTTTAAAACTACTAGGATTTTATCAATAGAATTCTCCGACGCTTGCGTCGGGTGTAGAGTAAAGACATGTAATTTTGGTTCTAAGAGCGAACATGTTTATAATAGTGAGTCGTCCTAAAATAGGTTGACAGTTATTAATAAAATTAAATTAAACCAGAGAAGTTAACTTCTCTGGTTTTTTGTTGTTTATAAAATCAGATGTTTTCATATTAAGATTCAAATGTGGTCTTTTATTGATATACCAATTCTGCATTGAAATGACCGCAATAAAACGCCCGAGATTTATTAAAATAACTTTAAAAGAAAAACATCAAACAGAATTATTTCAATTCAAAATCGGCTTCAACGGTTTCTGCAGAACTTCCTCCAACAAAAACTTTAAAATCTCCAGGTTCAATAACATATTCACTTTCATTATTATAAAAACCTAGCGTTTCTTTATTTAATGTAAATTGGATTGTTTTAGTCTCTCCAGCTTTAATGTTAACCAACTCAAATCCTTTAAGTTCTTTAACAGGTCTAGTTATACTGCCAAACAAATCCCTTATGTAAAGTTGAACAACCTCTTTGCCATCTCTTTTTCCAATATTTTTTATATCGACAGATACACTTATTTCTTCGCCTAAACTAAAAGAGCTACCATTCAATTTAAGACTGCTATATTCAAATCTTGTATAACTTAAGCCATAGCCAAACGGATACAATGGTGTGTTATTAACATCAATGTAATGTGACCAAAACACGTTATTATCTTTATCAACTGGTCTTCCTGTATTTTTGTAATTGTAATATATGGGAACCTGTCCAACATTTCTGGGGAAAGTCATTGGTAATTTTCCACTTGGGTTATAATCGCCGTATAAAACTTGAGCTACGGCATGCCCAGTTTGCGTTCCTAATTGCCACGCTTCAACAATAGCGGGTATATGTTCGTCAGCCCATGTAATTGCAAGCGGACGCCCATTATTCAACACTAATACAATATTAGGATTCACTTCGTGAATAGCTTCCAATAATTCTTGTTGCACGCCTGGGAGTTGTAAATTTGTTCTACTTCTGCCTTCACCTGATTGAAAACCATGCTCACCTAAAACCATCACCACAACATCAGCTTTTTTAGCAGCTTGGATAGCATCGTTAAATTCACTTTTATCAGAAGTATTTATCTTAACTTCTTTAACAAAAGTAGTTTTTCCTAAAGAAACATCAGTACCTTTATTATACACCAAAGAATTGTTTTCATAAGCTTGCATACCTTCTAAAACAGAAACTGCTGTATTATCATCTGAGGCAATACACCAACTTCCTAAAGGGCTATTTTTATCCGCAGCCAAAGCACCAATAAGTGCTATATTTTGACCTTCTTTTTTTAATGGAAGTAAATTGTTTTCATTTTTTAGAAGCACAATTGATTTTTTTGCCATATCCAAAACTGCTTCATGGTGTTTTGGATTGCCTATTGTTTCCTTTTCACGAGTTTCAACACAATATTTATAGGGGTCTTCAAATAATCCCAATTCAAACTTCACCCTTAAAATTCGGCTTACAGCATCATCTAGAAGTTTTTCATCTATGAAACCATCTTTAACTAATTGTGCCAATTCTTCTATATAAGTATTAGATTCCATGTCCATATCTGAACCGGCAGTGACTGCAATTTTTGCGGCTTCTCTTTTGTCTTTGGCATGTCCCCATGAAATCATTTCACCAATAGATGCCCAGTCTGAAATTACAAAACCGTCAAAATTCCATTTTCCCTTTAAAATATCGCGCTGTAAGTAAGAACTTCCGGTTACTGGTACACCATTAATTTCGTTGAATGAATTCATTAAGGTTCTAACCCCTGAGTCTACTGCTGCTTTAAACGGCGGAAGCACAATATTATGTAAAGTAGACATTCCTATATCAACAGTATTATATTCTCTTCCAGATTCTGAAAAACCATATCCGGCAAAATGTTTTGCACATGCCGCTATCGTGTTTACTTGAGATAAATCGTTCCCTTGAAAGCCTGTAATACGGGCTTCTGCAATTTTACTTCCTAAAAAAGGGTCTTCGCCAGCACCTTCCATAACACGACCCCAGCGAGCATCTCTGGAAATATCTACCATAGGTCCGAATGTCCAGTTAATACCAGATGCAGATGCCTCTGCAGCAGCAATACTTGCCGATTTTTTAATCGCCTCTAAATCCCAACTAGCCGCTTCTGCCAAGGGTATAGGACTTAGTGTTTTATAGCCATGGATAACATCAAACCCGAAGATAAGAGGAATACCTAATCGAGTTTCCTCAACTGCAATTTTTTGAACGGCAAGAACGTTCTTAACACCTCTTACGTTAAGCATAGATCCAACCCATCCTTTTCGTAAATGCTCATATTTTTTTTCTGCATTACCTTCTTTAGGAGCTGGGCCAGTAACATCCCAAAACCCATTGTATTGGTTCATTTGTCCTACTTTCTCCTCAATGGTCATTAATTTTATAAGGGAATCAATTTTTTGTTTTATTGTCTGATTTTTGTTCTCTTTCATTGAAGTTTGCTTAGTATCATTAAATCCAATTAATAATAAAATTGGAACTACTAAAAGGACTATTTTTTTCATATTAAAACTTATTGAAATTGAAGTATAAACATATGTAAATCTTATGTAATATTCTGGTACTATTTAGTCAATGTTCTTTACAAAACCATTTCTTTATAAGGGATAATAGTTCCAAATCCTTTTTTCTTGAAGTATTTTGATGGCTTTTCTTTTGAAGCTACTAAAACAAAATCGCCGCCCCAAGCACCAAGACTTTTTATAGCACCTTTAAAATCATTAAATAAAAGGGCTTTAACGGGCGTTTGTTTTGTTATTTTAGATATGATGGTTTCGTGTTGTGTTATTAAAGTTTCAAAATGGTCTAAAGTATTGCAAGCAATCATTTGAGAAGTAATCTCGTTAATGTTATTAATAGCCAATTTTGAATTTTCCTTATTTTCATGATAATGCTTAATGCCCTTACGACTATTTTGTTTTTTGTTTAAATGAACAAAATATAAGTTTTCAATAAAAACAGGGTTGAAAACTATTTGTTTTACTATGGGTTTGCCGTTTTTTAGCTGAAAAGTAATAGGGGAATTGTATTGTGCACAAGCAATATCATAACCGCTTCCTCCAAACGTGTTTTCTAATAGTTTATGGGCATCTATCTCGGCCCATTGAGCCATATTGTTTATTAATGTTGAAGAAGTGCCTAGCCCCCAATTTTTTGGAAAATCTAATTTTGTAGTAACTCTAAATCCATTATTAGTATTTAAAAAATTTGGATTGAGTTTTTTTGAAGCATTTAGAATTTGTAATAATCTTTCCGATGTTTTGTCATGTTGTTCCGAAACTTTTGGGGTTTCTAGCATCTCATTATTTCTTAAATCGAATGCGTTTTCAAACCAAATCTTACCCTTGTCATCAAAACTTTCCCAGATGAGTTTTGGCTTTCTAATAGGTTCAAAAGTTAAAGATTGCCCAAATTTAGTTGGGATGGCAAGTGATAGCGCGCCATCAAGTACAACATATTCTCCTGTTAATAGCAGTTTGCCGTTGCTGTATAAGGTTTTACTTTTCACTCTTAATTCTTAACGTATTGATAGCTTCAGTAACTGAGCTATGGGTAACGGGATTATTTTTAAAGTGTTCGGTTAGCGTTTGTTTTTCAATGTTACTAGCTTCAAACTGGTTTAGAATATTCATTAAATGCATTTTCATATGTCCCTGCTGAATACCTGTTGTCGTTAAAGAACGAAGTGCAGCAAAGTTTTGAGCTAATCCGGCCACAGCTACAATTTGCATGAGTTCTTTGGCTGTTGGTTTGTGTAGCAGTTCTAAGCCTAGTTTTACTAAGGGATGTAAACCTGTAAGTCCGCCAACCGTACCTAAAGCCAGAGGGATCTCCATCCAAAATGTAAAGATTCCATTTTCAACTTTAGCATGTGTTAGGCTACTGTACCTCCCATTTCTAGAAGCATAAGCATGTACGCCAGCTTCAACTGCTCTAAAATCGTTTCCTGTGGCTAAAACTACGGCATCAATACCGTTCATAATACCTTTATTGTGGGTTACGGCACGGTAAGGTTCGATTTCTGCAATATTAACCGCTTGGATGAATTTTTTGGCAAAGGCTTCACCTGATATGGATTCATTTTCACTTAAGTTTTCAACTTTACAGCTAACTTCAGCACGTACCAAACAATCTGGTACATAGTTGGATAAAATACTCATCACAATTTCAATCTGCTTGTCGTCCTCAGAAAACAAATCAAATAATAAAGCTTCATTTTTAAAAGTTTTTGCAAATTGTTCTAAACATGAATTTATAAAATTAGCACCCATAGCATCTAGCGTTTCAAACGAAGCATGCAGTTGATAATAATTTGGGATATCCGATGTTTTATCGCGCAACTCAATATCAATAATTCCACCACCACGTTTTTTCATATTATTGGTGATATGGTCAGTTTGTTCAACAAGCTTTGTTTTTACGATACTAAAAAAGTGTTTTAACTTTTCAAAATCGCCTTTGTAAATAAAATGGACCTGACCTATTTTTGTAGTTGAAATAACGGTAGTTTTAAATCCGCCCCGTTCTAACCAAAACTTAGCGGCTTTACTCGCAGCTGCTACTACCGAACTTTCTTCAATTGCCATGGGTATGGCATATAACCTATCGTTAATTAAAAAATTAGGCGCCACTCCAAGCGGTAAATAATAATTAGTTATGGTATTTTCAATAAACTCGTCATGAAGTTGTTGCAAGGTTTCGTTATCATTCCAATATTGTTTTAAAACGCCTTTGGCGTCCTCAGTATTTGAAAAATAGGTATCCACAATCCAATCAATTTTTTTTGATTTGGAGAGTTTGGAAAAACCAGCAACAGATTTACTCATAATATGATAATTTGCATTGCAAAGATACTACTCTTGGTATGAATATTGAATAGCCTAGTTACACAAGGGTTATTTAAGTGTTAATAATGATTGTTTTTTGCGTAATTTTTAGTAAACTTGACAACATTTTGTGAAATAAATATTTTTTTTGACGAAACGTCCTTTTTTAAATAATTTAATCAATAATAAAAATGATTAAAAGGATGTTGCATTTGACCTTTGAATAGATATAAATATAATACATGAAACACCTAAAATCCGCCCTATACATTTGCCTTTTTGTTACTACAATTTTATCGGCTCAAACTAAAGAAATCACCCTCGAAGATATTTGGAAAAACGGCACTTTTAGAACAGAAGGTATGGATGTTTTGCATTCTATGGCTAATGGTCAACAGTATTCTGTTTTTAATTTTGATAGAGTTGCTAGAAGCACATCTATTGATATTTATGACTACAAAACACGTGAAAAAGTAAAAACCTTAGTGAGTTCTGCTCAGCTCGATGCATTACCTTATTTTACAAACTACACTTTTAGCGATGATGAGCGTCAAGTTATTTTGGCAATTAACGAAGCATCTATTTATCGTCATTCTATATTAGGGAATTATTATATTTATAATGTTGACAACGAATCTTTAACTTTAATTTCCAAAGAAAAAATTCAAGAACCAACATTTTCTCCAGATGGAAAAAAAGTTGCTTTTGCTCGAGATAATAACCTGTATGTTAAATATTTGAATTCTGGTAAAATCATTCAAATAACATTTGATGGCAAAAAAAATGAAATTATTAATGGGATTGCCGATTGGGTTTATGAGGAAGAATTTGCATTTGTTAGAGCTTTCGATTGGAACGCAGACAGTAATAAAATAGCATTTATAAGATTTGATGAAACCAATGTTCCAGAATTCTCTATGGATATTTATGGCTCGGGACTTTATCAAACACAGCAGGTTTTTAAATACCCTAAAGCTGGGGAGGCAAATTCCGTTGTGTCTCTTCATCTTTATAATTTAGAAACCAAAAAATCCAATGAGGTTAAAGTCGATAAAGGGTATAAGGATTTTTATATTCCGCGTATCGAATGGACAAAAAATCGCGATGTTTTGAGCGCTCAATATATTAACAGATACCAAAATGAATTGGATTTGTGGATGATAAATACAAAAACCAATACCTCTAATTTAGTTGTTGCCGAAAAAGACGAAGCTTATGTTGATGTAACAGATAATTTGACTTTTTTAAAGGATAATAGTTTTATCTGGACTAGCGATAAAGATGGCTATAATCACATATACCATTATGATAAAAAGGGTAAACTAATTAATCAAGTCACTAAAGGCAATTGGGAAGTCACCAATTATTACGGTTATGACGAAAAAAACAATACGATATTCTATCAATCTGTGGAAAATGGTTCTATAAATCGAGATGTTTATGCTGTTAAATTAAACGGACGAAATAAAACGAGGTTGACTAAAAGTGAGGGCACAAATGATGCCGAGTTTAGTGCTGATTTTTCGTATTTTATCAACACGTTTTCAAGCGCAACAAGCCCTCCAGAATACTCTTTAAATAGTGCCGCTTCAGGGAATTTGATAAAAAGCATTAAAGATAATGATGTCTTATCTCAAAACCTTTCAGATTATAAAACATCGAAAAAAGAGTTTAGTGCCATTTATGTAAATGGTAATGATTTAAACATGTGGATGATTAAACCAGCAGATTTTGATGCATCGAAACAGTATCCATTATTAATGTATCAATATTCAGGGCCAGGAGATCAAAAAGTAGCAAATCAATGGAATAATGTTAACGATTATTGGCATCAGTATTTAGCGCAACAAGGTTATATCGTGGTTTGTATTGATGGTCGCGGTACAGGGTTTAAAGGTGCTGCCTTTAAAAAAATAACTCAAAATAACTTGGGTAAATATGAAGTGGAAGACCAAATTTCAGCGGCAAAAAAGTTAGGACAATTACCCTATATTGATGCCAGTAGAATAGGGATTTGGGGTTGGAGTTACGGTGGTTTTATGAGTAGTAATTGTTTGTTTAAAGGCAATGATGTATTCAAAATGGCTATTGCAGTGGCTCCCGTTACCAATTGGCGTTTTTATGATACCATTTACACCGAACGTTACTTAGGTGTTCCACAGGAAAACGCAAGAGGTTATGATGAAAATTCACCAATAAATCATGTGGATAAATTAAAAGGCGATTTTCTTTTAGTGCATGGCTCTGCTGATGATAACGTACATTTACAAAATACGATGCGTTTAGCAGAAGCTTTAATCCAAGCTGATAAGCAGTTTGATTGGGCGGTTTATCCAGATAAAAATCATGGTATTTATGGAGGAAATACGAGACTTCATTTGTATAAAAAAATGACAAACTTTATTAACGAAACGCTTGGCGATAAAACAGAAAAGGAAGAAGGAGCTAAACTTAAAGAAGTAAAGATTAAACGATAACTAACTAATAATAATATTTATGTCAAATTCAACTTCAATTAAACAAAAAGAATTATTTGGACACCCTATAGGATTGTTTGTCCTCTTTTTTACCGAAATGTGGGAACGTTTTTCCTATTATGGAATGCGTGCTATTTTGGTTTTATATTTAGTTGGGCTAACAACCGATGCTAATTCTGGGTTAGGATGGTCTAATGGAGATGCTTTGGCTTTATATGGATGGTATACTATGATGGTTTATGTAATGTCGATTCCAGGAGGGATTATTGCAGATAAGCTATTAGGTCAAAAAAAGGCAGTACTAGTTGGTGGGGTTTTATTAGTTTTAGGACATAGTGTATTGGCAATAGAAGCTATGTGGGCTTTTTATACAGGATTAGTTTTAATAGTTTGCGGTGTGGGTATGCTTAAGCCAAATATTTCTACCATGGTTGGAGGATTATATAAACAAGGTGATATAAGAAGAGATAAAGGATTCACTATTTTTTACATTGGCATTAATATAGGCGCATTTTTGTCAAGTTTAATTGTGGGATATGTTGGTGAAGTTCATGGATGGCATTATGGTTTTGGTTTAGCAGGTATTGGCATGGCAGCTGGTTTAATACAATATGTTGTTGGCCAAAAACATTTGAAACATGTTGGAAATTTTCTTGGAGAATCTAAAAATGCTGAAGAAAAAGAAGCCATGAAAAAACCGCTTACAAAAATTGAAAAAGATAGAGTGGTCGTCTTGCTCCTTTCATTTTTATTAGTAATTGTTTTTTGGGGCGCATTTGAGCAAGCGGGAGGCTTAATGAATATTTATACTTCTGAAAAAACGAATAGAATGCTAATGGGTTGGGAGGTGCCTGCAACATGGTTTCAATCTTTAAATGCCCTTTTTATTGTTGTATTAGGAACTGCGGTTGCAGGATATTGGGCCAAAAGAAAATTACACAACAAAATTTCTACCTCTCTATATAAAATGACTTTAGGCCTAATAATTATGGGGCTAGGTTTCTTTTTTATGACAGCCGCTACAGCACAATTTGAATCTACAGGTTCTTCTGCTATGTATTGGTTGGTATTAGCTTATCTTTTTCACACTGTTGGTGAACTTTGTCTGTCGCCCGTGGCATTATCGTATACTACAAAATTAGCTCCAGTTAAATACGCCTCTTTAATGATGGGTATTTATTTTGCAATGACCGGGTTTGGTAGTAAACTAGCAGGACTTTTAGGAGAATGGTCTGAAAGCCTTGGAGAATATACCATTTTTACTGGTATTGCAGTTTTTTGTGTTGTATTAGGGTTTTTAGTGTTAGCCATAAGAAAAAAATTAGAACATTTAACACATGGCGCTGAAGATGATGAGCATGTAATTCATGATGAAGCAGAAGGCTTCGAATTAGCAGATAATTAAAAATATTCAAAACCCTCAATTTGAGGGTTTTTCTATACTAACCATTAAATGTTCTTTTTATGAATACCGATATTGAAAATCTTTTTAAAGATAAGGTTCTAGGGCATCCAGCAGGATTATTTGTGTTGTTTTTTACAGAAATGTGGGAGCGTTTTTCATTTTATGGAATGCGCGTATTATTAGTTAATTTTTTAACGTTCGCTGTTATTGGTGCTAACCCTGGGTGGGGATGGTCTGCCGAAAATGCAGGGGCATTATTTGGAACCTATGCCATGTTACTTTATATAACTCCGATAATAGGAGGTGTTATTGCAGATAAAATAACAGGTTATCGTTGGGCTGTCGTTATTGGATCCTTGATAATGGCATTAGGGCATGCCTCAATGGCTTTAGAGACAGAGCTTTCTTTGTATTTGGGATTAGGATTGTTGGTAATAGGTACTGGGTTTTTCAAGCCAAATATTACATCAATTATATCAGAAATGTATAAGGAAAAGCCAGAGAAAAAAGATGGTGCTTATACCATTTTCTATATGGGTGTAAATGCAGGGGCTTTTTTCGGGATGATGCTGTGCGGCTATTTAGCTGAAAAAATAGGATGGTCTTATGGGTTTGGATTAGCAGGGATATTTATGCTGTTAGGTACGTTGCAATTTGCGCTATCTGGAAATTTATTCGGAAAAATAGGGAAGAAGCCTTCAAAAGTTTATGAAGTTGAATTGCCTCAAAATATAAATGAAGAGCGCGCAATTGAAAGTGAAGAGGATAGTGGTATTGAAAAATCAAACCCTTTTACAACTTTAGATAAAATTTTAATAGCTATAAGTTCAATAATAGGTTTAGGATATGCAATAAACGACCCTATGTCTAAAATAGCTGGAATAGATATGTTTTCATGGTTTGAAACAGAACATTTAGAAGGTCAATATATTGCTGTTTTATTAGCCTTAGCTTTGTTTTTAGTTCTTGTAATAGGAAGAATACTCAGATATACTGCAGTTGTTAGAGATCGAATGTTTGCTTTTATTATTTTTGCCTTTTTTACAGTTTTCTTTTGGTTGTCTTTTGAGCAAGGCGCATCCTCATTAGTTCTTTTTGCTAGAGATAGTGTAGACAGGGTTTTAATAGGTAATGCAGCAATAACGTTTAATATCGTTAATGCCTTACTAACAGTAATTCCTTTATTAATTATTACTTATGTTTTATATATCCTATGGAAAAAAACTTTTATTAAGATTCCATATTCTAATTTTGTATTGGTTATTTGTTTTTTAGCAATGTGGAGTTTAGTAGGGTGGATGTTAAATAGAGAGTTTTCTGCTGATGTTTCTGAAATTACAGTTTCTTGGTTTAGTATTTTAAATTCCTTTTTCATTATTGTTTTTGCATCTTTTTTTTCTAAATGGTTTGAAAGTAAGTATAATCCAACTGCAGCTAATAAATATGCTTTGGGCTTAATTATCATGGCAATGGGTTTTGGGTTGTTAGCATTTGGTTCTTATGGAGTAGAAGCAGGAGTTAAAGTAAGTATGGCATGGTTAATTTTAGCTTATCTTTTCCATACTTTAGGAGAGCTTTGTTTATCACCTGTAGGTTTGTCTTATGTAAGCAAGTTGGTTCCTGCAAGAATGATAGCATTAATGTTTGGGATGTGGTATTTAGCCATTGCTATTGGGAACAAATTAGCAGCTGTTTTAGGTGGACAAATTGAAAATATTACAAAGGAATATAGTTTATCTACTTTTTTCTTGATTTTTACAATAGTACCATTAGTAGCTGGATTGTTGATATTTGCATTAAACCCAATACTAAAAAAACTCATGCATGGTGTCCGTTAATCGAAAAAATGGTTAAAAAATATTCAAATGGTGTTCGGTTTAGGACATTTTTTGTAAGTTCGGAACAACTTTTGCAACTTAAATAGTCATGAAAAAAATATTATTAACAATGTGTTTGGTCATTTTGATATCGGCCAGCGGTGTTGCCCAAGAAAAATTGACTTGGCATACGGACATGGAAAAAGCATTTGATATTGCTACTAATGAAAACAAAAAACTCTTCTTGTTTTTTACAGGATCAGATTGGTGTGGTTGGTGTATTAAATTGCAAAATGAAGTTTTTAAAACTCCAGATTTTGAAAAATGGGCGAACGACAATGTGGTTTTAGTAGAACTAGATTTCCCAAGAAGAACACCACAAGATGAAACTATAAAAGCCCAAAACAGACAGTTACAAGGCATGTTTCAAGTAAGAGGCTATCCAACGGTATACATTGTTAATCCAGAAAAAAACGCAGAAGGTAGAAAGAACTTAAAAAGTCTTGGTAAAACTGGTTTTGTGCGTGGTGGCGCTCAAAAATGGCTTGCTGTTGCAAACAATATTATTAAAGGAAAGTAGAATTTAATAATCTATAATAAAAGCTCCCTTTTTACTTGTTTGGTGAAAAGGGAGCTTTCTTTTTTTACAAATAGCTTCCCATCGTGCTACATACGATTTATAATTACTTCCGTCGGCAATAATCTGCTGAGGGTTAATAGAATCTATGAGTCGATTCAAATTCATTTTTGGTGATTGCCGGAGTAATACGTAGTCAGGTTTAAGCGATTTAATATTATAAATGCCTAAACTGTCAACTATCAAAAGCGTTTTGTTATTAAGTTGGTAAATAGGGTAAATCGAATCTTCTTTAATGGTTTCAATAAGACTTCCAACGGAATAATCCTTAATAGTATTATTTTTTAATTTTGTTAAGCTGTCAAAATCATGCGATACTAAAATTTTATTGTTTTGTACGTTTCCTAAAAGGCTATATCTGCTTTTATGAAATACAATAAATTCATTTTGTGGGGTATTGTACTTCGTGTAAATCGTACTGGCTTGAGCAACTAATATAAAAACAAGGAAAGCTCTTAACGTTGAATAATTCTTTTTGATTAATAGCCTAACAAACGAAATGATAAGGAAGTATGAAACTAAAACATATAAAAGACTAAATGGAATATCTTTAAATAGAAATGATTCTTGAGTAGAAATCCAGCTTACAAAATCATTCATTAAGCTTATAATACTTCCGTAGATATTCGCCGCTAATTGAGGAAGCATATTTAAAACCGCTAGAATAATAACAAGTATTCCGAAGCTCAAAATAATACCTAAAAAAGGAATAATCACCAAATTTGAGATAAAAAATAGACTCGGAAATTGATGAAAATAAAATAAACTCAACGGAATAATGCCTATTTGAGCAGAAACAGTTACTGTAAACGTGTGCCAATAAATATCAATAATTTTATTCTTAGGTTTCCATAATTTATACAAATATGGGTCGATAGTAACAATCGAGAATACCGCCAAATAACTCAATTGAAAACCAACATCGAACAAGAACAAGGGTTTAAAAAGCAAAATAACAAACATACTTATTGCAAATGTGTTGTAAATATTGGTGGGTCTTTTAAGATTTACAGCAATGGCAACAATACTAAACATAGTTACCGCACGCGTTACCGACGCCGATAATCCAGCTATTAATGCAAAGCTCCATAAAATGCTTACTAGCAATATTGTTTTAATGAGTTTGCCATGTTTAAAACGTTCTAAAGGTTTTAAAACAAAACTTAAGATTAATAAAATAATCCCCACATGCAATCCGGAAACGGCTAAAATATGGATGACACCAGCATTGGTATAACTGTTGTAAACTTCTTCGCTAATGTCTTGCCGTTGCCCCAATAAAAGGGCATTGATTATAGAGAGTTCATTTGGATTAAAATGGTAAGGTTTTAACTTTTTATTAATGTGTTGGCGGATGTTATCAGCTAAGCCAAGTAGTGTTTGAGTGTCAGATTCAACATCAAAAAGCGATTTATTTGTGGCATAGAGTTGATGGTAAATATATTTTTTATCTAAATAATTTTTGTAATTAAATTGATGCGGATTCAAAGGATGCGCCAAATCTTTAAATTCAGTCTTGCTAATAAGAATATCATCAACTTTTAATACAGACTTAAGCGAATCTTTTGGGATATTCAAAAGCGATTTTCCTGTTACTTTTTTGTCATCAACTTGTAGAAGGTCAATCACATATTTGTCATAATAATTACTGGGCTTTAAGACTTCTCTAATTCGAAAAGTGATGGTTTTTAAAGCATCATTTTTTGTTGAAAGCTGATGTGTATAATGGTTAGAGACGTTTTTTTGATTATGAACATTTGTAGTAAGTATCCCAATCGAAATCATTAAACCACAAGCAAAAACACCAAACCAAATAGTTTTTATAAACTGTTTTTTTGCAACTAAATAAAATATAAGAAGAATAGTTAGTAGAGAAGCGGATAAGAGTAAAGAAGCCCTAAACGATATATCCATTAAATAACCAATGAGGATGCCTAAAATGAGGCAAACGGTTAATTTAATTATCGTAAAATTGAGTAATTGCATGAAAGTGTAAGATAAGAATATCTTATAAAATTCTTCGGGCTTCGTGAAAATTTTTAAGCCAGTAGGTTTCGTTTAGCCCAGATATAATAACGCCTTTACTTGTTGTGGCGTGTATAAATTTTATATCATTACCTCTAATGTCAACTACTAAACCTACGTGATTAATTGAGTTTCTTCGGTTTCCAGTTTTGAAAAATAGTAAATCACCTTTAAGTACTTTTTTTAATGAAATTTTATGACCTTTTTTAGCCATGTCTCTCGAAATTCTGGGTAATAAGATATCATGTACTTTAAAAGATTCATAGACCAAGCCAGAACAATCCATTCCCGATTTTGAAGTCCCTGCCCATTTGTAGCGAACCCCTTCAAACTGTTGTGCATAATCTATAATACGTGTTGTTTTGGATTTAGGAAATGCTTCTACTTTTGAGCCACTTTCAGAAGTTTCGATTTTTTTAGTGATGATTTTAGTAGAAGATGTTTTTTTGCTTTTTGACCGTTTTGAAGATTTACAACTGCTAAAGCTTAGGATTAAAATAACGATTAGGACTATTTTCTTCATCTAAAATTAAGTTTTAATAGATTCGTAAATTAATCTTGCTGTTTTTTTGCTAGCCCCTTTTCCACCCAAAGTTTTTTCCAATTCATAATAATCTAAAAACAGGTTTTTGCGTGCTTCAGGGTTTAGGATATGATCCAGTTCTTGTTTGAGTCTCTTTTTATTGAAATCCTCTTGAATAAGCTCCGTAACTACTTCTCTGTCCATCACTAAATTTACTAACGAAATAAATTTTAAAGTGATGATGCGTTTTGCAATTTGGTATGAAATAGCGCTTCCTTTATAACAAACCACTTGGGGGACTTTAAATAATGCGGTTTCTAAAGTAGCTGTTCCAGATGTTACTAGAGCAGCCGTTGAAATACTCAATAAATCATAAGTTTTGTTTGAAATAAACTTGACATCATGAGCTTTAATAAAAGTTTCATAAAAACTATAATCCTGACTAGGGGCGCCTGCAATTACAAATTGGTATTTAGGATAATCATTAATCAAACTTAGCATTACAGAAAGCATTTTGGTTATTTCCTGTTTTCTGCTTCCCGGTAATAATGCTATTATGGGTTTGTCTCCTAATTGGTGGTTTTTTCTAAATTCAAATTCTCCAACTTGTGCTCTATTTGCAATGGCGTCAATTAAAGGGTGTCCAACAAATGTAACATGATAACCGTGTTTTTTGTAAAACGGTTCTACAAAAGGCAAAATGACATACATGGCATCAATATCGCGTTTTATGGCTTTCACTCTGCTGGCTCTAGAGGCCCAAACTTGTGGCGAAATATAATAATGAGTTCTAAAACCTTCTTGTTTTGCCCACTTGGCTATGCGTAAATTAAATCCCGAATTATCAATAAAAACAATAACATCAGGCTTGAAATTTTTAATATCTTCTTTGCAAATAGAAAAGTCTTTAAAAATTTTCGGAAGATTCATAATCACTTCTATAAAACCCATAAAAGAACGCTCTTTATAGTGCTTTACTAGTTTGCCGCCAACAGCTTGCATGAGGTCGCCACCCCAAAATCTAATATCTACATTTACATCTTCATTTTGCAATGCTTTCATTAGGTTTGAGCCATGTAAATCGCCTGATGCTTCTCCAGCAATAATGTAATATTTCATGGGTCTTAATCTCTGGTTACAGAAGTTAATAGGTTATTTAATATTTGTATGTTTGGACTGAATAACAAATAACTTATGTCTTATTTAATATTTATAATGGTTTAATTTGTTTAGTCTGTATATTCCTATATAGAGTTGACCGTTTTTTTAGTTATTAAAAACACCCCTAAAGTCCCCTCAAGGGGACACCACTCATGACTGATTATTCAAAACTCACAGCCAACATCAGTCATCAGTCATCCGTCAATGTATTTTCTTCCCTTTGCGCGACATGTTCTCAAAACAACTTAAATACAAAAGTGAAAACAGCAATAAAAACCGTTATTAATAGCACTCCTCTGGCACGGTAATCTTGTTTCTTTTTTATAAAAACAAAAAAGGCGACTAAATTTAAAATAGCCCCTAAACTTATTAGTTTTCCTAAAAAGCCTTCATCTGCGGCAGCTTTAACTACTGTTAAGAAGTCATCACCTTGTCCTAATAAGGTAGCTGCAAAATATAAACCGATGGCATTAGCAATTAAACCTACTAATATCCCTATAAAAATATCTTTTTTCATTTATGCTGAATTTGTTTCAGTATCATTTAAATTCCAGGTATTTAAGTCTTTTATAAAGTGGTGCGCGGTTAAATCAAACTGAGCAGGAACTACGGAAACATAATTGTTTTCAAGTGCCCATTCATCAGTGTCTTCACCATTATCTAGATTAATAAATTTTCCGGTAAGCCAGTAATAATCTTTTCCTTGTGGTGTTTGGCGTTTGTCAAATTCCTCAACCCAATTCGCTTTAGCTTGTCTGCATATTTTGATGCCTTTTATGTGCTCTTCTAAAATATTTGGAATATTTACATTTAGAACAATGCCATTAGGCAATCCATGTTTTAAAACATTTTCGGTTACCGCTTTAACATAAGGTTTCGAGGCTTCAAAATTAGCATTCCAAGTATAGTCTAATAATGAAAATCCAATAGCAGGAATACCTTCAATGCCTGCTTCAATAGCAGCACTCATAGTTCCGGAATAAATAACATTTATGGATGCATTTGAACCGTGATTAATCCCAGACACACAAAGGTCTGGTTTTCTATCTAGAATTTCTCTAATAGCCAGTTTTACGCAATCGGCAGGTGTGCCAGAGCAACTATATTCTTTTTGAGGGCCATTATCTACAAAAACCTGTTCAGCATATAAAGTAGAGTTTAATGTAATGGCATGCCCCATACCGCTTTGTGGGCTATCTGGCGCTACCACAACCACATCTCCAAGTGTATTCATAACACTAATTAAAGTTCTAATGCCAGGCGCATTTATGCCATCATCATTTGTAACTAGTATAAGTGGTTTTTTTGTCATTTATAACGTTATATAACACCGCTAAAATACATAATTTCGTCAGGAAACACCTAATTTCTTCGGTTTAACAAAAAATTAGTAACGATTGCCTTTATTGGCATGGTTTTTTCTTTATTTTAGTAGAAATTATGTTGTGCTTTCAATAGCTGCTAAATTTAAATAGATGAAGAATATTATGAAAAGGAATTATAAAGTACTGTCGTTATTGCTACTTCTTGCTTTTGCATCTTGTAGTTTTACCTCAAAAAAATTCAGTAATCCAGATAAAGATAAATTATTAATTCAAATTATAACCTTTGTTTTAGAACAAGGTCATTTTGATCCTATTGCTATGGATGATGCCTTTTCGGAGGAATTATTTAAAGATTATTTGGAAATTATAGATCCTGTTAAAAGGTATTTTTACGAATCTGATTATAATGATTTTGAGAAGTACAAACTAACCATTGACGATCAACTTAAAGCTACTGATATTACATTTTTTAATGTGGTTAATGAGCGCATGTTGAAGCGTATTGAAGAAGCTAAAGCCATTTATAAAGAAGTACTCTCACAACCTTTCGATTATAGCTTAGATGAAGCTTTTGATACAAATTACGAGAATAGTGCGTTCGTGAAAAATAGAAAACAGATGAAAGAACGCTGGAGACAACAGCTCAAGTTTTCTACACTTTCTAATTATGATGATATATATAAACAAGAGAAATTAGCTAAAGAGAATGACGCGTCTTATGTCATGAAGACCGAAGCACAAATCGAAAAAGAAGCTAGAGAAGCTACGTTAAAATCTATAAATATATTTTTTGAGGATTATATTGATGATCAGCGACGCGAAGATTGGTTTGCTATTTATGTGAATACGATTGTTGAAGAGTTTGATCCGCATACCTATTATTTGGCACCTAGAAATAAAGAAGATTTCGATCAGCGTATGTCTGGCAAATTGGAAGGTATTGGTGCTAGATTGCAAAAGCGTATGGACTATATTAAAATAGTTGAATTGATTTCTGGTGGCCCAGCTTGGAGAAGTAAAGAGCTTGAGGTTGAGGATATTATTTTAAAGGTGAAGCAGGAAGATGAAGAGTTTCCTGTAAACATTGTTGGTATGCGTATTAATGATGCTATAAAGTATATTAAAGGTCCAAAAGGCACAAAAGTGACACTTACCGTTAAAAAAGTGGATGGTACGCTTAAAGATATTGTTATTACTAGAGATATTGTAGAGTTGAATGAAACCTATGCAAAATCATCCATAGTTGAAAAAGACGATAAAAAGTTTGGAGTCATTAATTTGCCAGCGTTTTATGTAGATTTTAAAGATTATAAAAATGTGAACGCCGCAAAAGATGTAAAGAAAGAAATTGAGTATTTAAAGGCAGAAGGCATGGAAGGTTTGGTGCTAGATTTACGTAATAATGGTGGTGGCTCATTGCCGGCCGTAGTAGATATGGCGGGCTTATTTATACAAGATGGCCCTGTGGTGCAAGTGCGTTCTACGGGCGAAGCTAAAGAGGTTTTAAAAGATAGAGATAAATCTATTTCTTGGGATGGCCCTTTGGTAATTCTGGTGAATGAAATTTCGGCATCTGCTTCCGAAATTATGGCAGCAGCCATGCAAGATTATAAACGTGCTATTATTATTGGTAGCAAACAAACCTATGGAAAGGGTACCGTTCAAAATGTGATTAATTTGAATAATATGCTAAGAAATAACACCAGTGGCGATTTAGGTGCTTTGGCATTAACGGTTCAAAAGTATTATAGAATTAACGGTGGCTCTGTTCAGTTAGAAGGTGTTAAAAGTGATGTGAAAGTTCCAGGTCGTTTCAGTTTTATTGATGTTGGTGAAAAGGATAAAGACAACCCGTTGCCTTGGGATGAAATCTCTGCAGCAACCTATACGCCATGGGAAAATGACTTTGATTATAATACCACTATAAAAAATAGTGAAGATCGTATGGTTAACAATGAGCAGTTAAAACTTATTGAAGACAATGCAAAATGGGTTAAGAGTAAGATTGACGAAACGGTTTACTCTCTAAACTATAAAGCCTATAGAGCTCAAATTGAGGCTAACGAGCAAGAGTCTAAAAAGTTTGATGCGATTTCAAAGTATAAAACCAATTTAACATTTGATTCGCATAGTTATGAAAAGAACCTTTTTGAACAAGATACTACAGACTTAAAAGAAAAACGTCAGCGTTGGCATGAAAGCTTAAGTAAAGATGTTTATATTGAGGAAGCACTGAATGTGTTAGAAGATTTAAAAACATCGTATCCTATTAAAAAAGTGGCTTCTACTGTAAAGGTTAAGAATTAAGCGCATTTAAAGAATGAGTCATAAATCAAACTCACTTAAACAACTAGCGCTCCAAAAGTTTAAAAAGAACTTCTGGGGCGTTTTTAGTTTCTATTTTATTGTTTTTGTTGGGGTGGTTTCTGTGTTTGCTTATGTGTTTGCGCCAGATAATTCGCAGTATGCCAATCAAATGCATTTGGCAATTCATTCTAAAAAACCAGGGTTTAAAGTAACGATGCTCACTATTCCATCGCAAATAGAAGCAGATCAAAGTGGTTTTGATAAGATTTTCTTCGGAAGAAAAAATACAGATACCGAAACTCCTATTTCAGATTACAGTATTAAGGAAGGTGTTTTAATTTATAAAGAATATGCTTCTGATGGGTTAGAAGGCTCAGAGAAAACAATCCTTATTAATAAGTTCCCTAACCATTCAGTGGCTCAATTTATAAAGGAAAAAACCTTTTTATTTGGAACTGATAAATACGGTCGTGATTTATTGAGCCGCGTTTTGGTGGGGGCAAGAATTTCCTTTTTTATTGGTTTTGTAGCAGTTTTTATTTCGCTTATTATTGGTGTTTTCATGGGGAGTCTTGCTGGTTATTTTGGTGGAAAAGTAGATGCTGTTATTATGTGGGTTATTAATGTTACGTGGTCCATACCTACCTTATTATTGGTTATTGCAATAACCTTAGCCTTAGGTAAAGGGTTTTGGCAAGTGTTTATTGCGGTAGGGTTAACCATGTGGGTAGAAGTGGCTAGGGTAGTGCGTGGTCAAATAATAAGTGCCAAAGAAATGCAATATGTAACTGCTGCCAGAGCTTTAGGTTTTAATGATTATAGAATTATAACCAAACATATTTTACCAAACATTATGGCGCCTGTTATTGTGATTTCTGCTGCTAATTTTGCAGCAGCCATTTTAATTGAAAGCGGACTTAGCTTTTTAGGTATTGGAGCGCAGCCGCCTATGGCAAGTTGGGGTGCTATGATTAAAGATCACTATAATTATATTATTCTCGGGAAACCCTATTTAGCTATGATTCCTGGACTTTGTATTATGAGTTTGGTTATGGCGTTTATGATGATAGGGAATGCCTTGAGGGATGCTTTGGATGTGAAGGGGTAACGTGTGTTTGTATAATATGAGTTACTTGATTAGGACCTAATTTAGTATTGTTTTTTTTAGCTTAGTTCTTCTTAAGTTTGTCTTTTATTAAATAATTCTTGAATTGTAAGATTTTCATCAGCAGTTTTAACATAATAGTCTTTAATAAAGTCATTGTATTATTTTGCTGTATTTCATTGCTCACATAGAATAAATATCAGGATATAATTTATTTAAACTGATAATTCTCATTTCAAGTTGTTGGTAAAACAAATACATTTAGTTGTACATAGAAAATTTATCATGAAAGCTATAGACAGGAATTTAAAACTAGTCACATTTTTTTTTGTAACATTAATGTTATTGCAAAGCTGCACTGTTTATAAAACACCATCTGTAACACTTGATGAAGCGTCCAAATCTAATTCTAAAGTTCGAGTTAAGACTATTGATAATCAATCTCTAAAGTTTGATAGGATTCAAGTTGCTGATAACAAAGTTTATGGAAGTTCGATAATTAATAGAGAAATGATTATAACAACAATTGAAAAAGATAATATAGAAAAAATTCAACTTAAGGATAAAACGACGTCGACTATTTTAACCATTGTAAGTCTTGCAGGAGTTACTCTAGGTATGTTTGTTTTAATAATAGAAAGTAGTTTAAATCATATAGGTTCTAGTAATTAGGTAAATTATATTTAAAAAAAACAAACTACAATTTATAATGATACTCTAATTAGGCACTTTCAGAAGTAAGTCCAAAAACTATTCATTTTTAAAAAGGATTGGAGTATTATTCATATTT
>NZ_BAABJJ010000020.1:0-13426 GCF_039543245.1 Algibacter agarivorans | reverse complement strand
CATGATTCAAAGTTAATTTATGTAACTCTAAATCTCGCAACATAATGTCCAGTCTAATATAGTAAGTCCAAACTACTAAAATATAATAATAGAACACTGAATGAAAAAGATAGACTTGAATATTTTATTTCATTGAATAAAACTGAGTTTTCCAGAAAAGATTACATGGACATTTTTAAAGATATTTCTTCAGCAACTGCGAGTAGGGATTTAAAAAAAGGAATAGAAATTGAATTATTTGAAAAAATTGGAGAAAGAAATAAAACAACATACAGATTAAAAACTGGGTACAACAACGATATCTATTACACAACGTTATAAAAAAAACTTCAAAATACCCGCGCTACGCAAAGTCTCCCGACTTTGAGGGACTACTAATTTCAATACAGCTCCCGATTATCCACATCCAAACCTTGAATAAAATTAATAGACGCCTGAATATCATCATACATCACCCTATCATCCTCTACAAATGGCACATCTTGTCTGTATAAGCTTAAAATCGATTCTATAAACTCGGAGGTTTTTTTTGGAACTCTAAAAAACATAGCTTGTGAAGCATTAAATAATTCGATAGCTAAAATACGTTCCACATTGTTTACTAAAGTATAGGCTTGCGTTGCAGCGTTTGCCCCCATACTCACATGATCTTCTTGACCGTTTGACGATACAATAGAATCGACACTTGCTGGCGTTGCTAATTGTTTATTGGCACTTACAATACTAGCGGCAGTATATTGCGGAATCATAAAACCAGAATTCAATCCTGGGTTATTTACTAAAAACACGGGCAGTCCACGACGCCCAGAAACCAATTGAAATGTTCTGCGTTCCGAAATATTCCCTAGTTCTGCCATGGCTATTTTAAGATAATCGAGTGCTAAAGCTAAAGGCTGACCGTGAAAATTCCCGCCAGAAATAATTAAATCGTCTTCACAAAAAATATTCGGGTTATCGGTTACTGAATTGATTTCAGTTTTAAATGTTTTTTCAACAAATGCTAAGGTATCTTTGGTAGCGCCATGTACTTGTGGCATACAACGAAATGAATAAGGATCTTGTACATGTTTCTTTTTTTGTTGGATTAATTCACTGCCATCCAAAAATTCTCGTAAACGCTCAGCTGTTTTTATTTGCCCATTATGCGGTCTAACCAAATGTACCAAGGCATTAAATGGCTCTATGCGTCCATCAAAAGCATCTAAAGACATGCTGCCAATCAAATCTGCTAAATAAGATAATTTGTAAGATT
The DNA here is from genome assembly GCF_039543245.1 of Algibacter agarivorans. Classification (NCBI taxonomy): domain Bacteria; kingdom Pseudomonadati; phylum Bacteroidota; class Flavobacteriia; order Flavobacteriales; family Flavobacteriaceae; genus Algibacter; species Algibacter agarivorans. The sequence goes on along the minus strand of NZ_BAABJJ010000020.1, from coordinate 12,174 downwards.
TTAAAAGTAAATACACACCATAAGCGCTCATAAATTGCGTACCATTTAAAAGGGCTAAACCTTCTTTAGATTGTAATTGAATGGGGTGCCAGTTAAAATCATTTAAAACTGTTTCTATAGCATGTTCTTCCCCTTTATAAATAACATGCCCTTTTCCTATTAGTGGCAATGCCAAATGTGCTAAAGGTGCTAAATCGCCCGAAGCACCTAAAGAACCTTGAGTATAAACAATAGGTAAGATATCGTTGTTATAAAAATCAATCAACCGGTTTACGGTTTCTAATTGCACACCACTATGCCCATAACTCAATGATTGAATTTTGAAAAGCAACATCAATTTAACCACTTTATTTGGGACTCTATCTCCAGTTCCACAGGCGTGCGACATGACTAAATTTTCTTGAAGTATGGTTAAATTTCCTTTTGAAATTTTCACATTTTGTAAAGCCCCAAACCCAGTATTAACACCATATAAGGGTTTACTTCTCGTTTTTAACTTAGCATCTAAATACAGTCTGCATTTTATAATCTTCTCTTTAGAGGATTCAGAAAGCTGAAGTTTTTTTTCTTCAGAAAGCACAGTATTAATAGTACTTAAATCAAGAAGTTTAGAAGATATAATGTGGCTCATGTTTATGTGTTATGGTATTTCTATCAAAAGTCAACATTCATTATCAAATACACAAAAAAATGTTAATAATAAATACAAATCAATATAATAATTTTACAAATGTTTACTTTTGAAACTTAAATAAATTTGAAAATGAAGAAACTATTTTTTTTAGCATTTGCGATAGCCCTAATAGCATGCAAAGAAGAAACCAAGGTCGATTACGCCATTATTTCTGGTAAAATAACAAACAAAACCATTGAAGACCTTTCAATAAACAGCTACGATAGAAGTTTTACTGAAAACATAGCTGTTTCTGATGATGGCAGTTTTCAAGATACCTTAAGTACAGACTTAAACGCTTATGTTCTTTTTGACGGTAAAAATCCCGTTTTTTTAAGTATTGAGCCAAGATATCATTTAACCATAAACTATGACGCTAAAGACTTTGCAAACACATTATCTATAACAGGTAAAGGTGCTGAAGTGAATAATTATTTAATTACAAAAAGGAAAATTGAGCAAAAATTATTTGGAAATGGTAGAGAAATCTATTCGTTCGATGAAGCATATTTTAAAGAAAAACTTATGGCTATTAAAAATGCTCACGATTCACTATTAAATAGTTCAAAAGGTATTTCCGATGATTACAGAACTAAAGAAAAAAGAAATATACAATATGGCTACTTGAACAAGTTAAAAGATTATGAAAACGCCCATAGGTATCTTACAGGTAATCGCGAATTTACGGTTTCAAATGATTTTCTAAAAGAACTTGAAGACATTGATTATTCTAATGAATCGGATTTCAATTTTTCAAACGACTATAAAGCCATCTTAACGAATCATTACATGAATAAGGCTAATGATTTAGGTGAAAAAGAATCCATTACCGATAATGGTCTTGCCTTTATCAAAACGGTTAGTTCCATTAAAAACACCACTATAAAGAATGCTTTATTGTATGATTATGCCAGTTACAACTTGAAGTCTTCTGCAGATGTTGATGGGCTCTATAAGGCATTTTTAGAAAACTCAACCAGCGAAAAAAACAATGCATTAATTACTGATATTTATAACACATTAACCGCTTTAACTAAAGGAAAGCCTTCTCCAAAGTTTATTAATTATGAAAACAATGCAGGTGGAACAACCTCTTTAGACGATTTAAAAGGAAAGTTTGTTTATATTGACGTTTGGGCAACTTGGTGCAAACCATGTATTAACGAAATCCCATCGCTTAAAAAAGTAGAAGAACAATTTCACGGAAAAAATATTGAGTTTGTAAGTATTTCTATTGATAGGATTACTGACCATGACAAATGGAAATCCATGGTTAACAATGGCGCTTTAGGTGGTATACAATTGTTTGCGGGTAAGGATTCTGAATCTTCATTTGTTAAAGATTATCAAATTGAGAGCATACCTAGATTTATATTAATTGATACCGAAGGCCATATTGTTGATGCTAATGCACCTAGACCATCGAGTCCAGAACTTATTGATTTACTGGCGTCATTAAATATTTAGGCAAAAACATAAACCTTTCTGAAAAGTGTTTTATCCTTGTCAAACTGAGCGCAGTCGAAGTTTTAATGATTTAAAAATCAAAGCATTTCGACTGCGTTCAATGTTACATTTAGTTTAAAACGAACTTTTTAGTCAGGCTTTTTCATTATATCATTCCTTTGGTGTATCTGCATCTTCTTCTTGTGGAGACTGTTCAGGTTGTTTGAACAAATCAATATACGCTTCACCTAAATAATCAATAATATGGCTTGCAATTAAACTTTGATATCCAAAATCTTCAAGGGCAATATCTGCCGATTTTCCATGTAAATACACACCAAAAATAGCAGCAACCAATGGATTATAGCCCTGTGAAATTAAACCGGTTATAACCCCAGTTAACACATCGCCACTACCAGCAGTAGCTAACCCTGGATTGCCTGTCGTGTTTACATAAAGCTTATTATCAAAAACCGTAATGGTATTTGCACCTTTAACCACTACAATAAGTTTGTGTTTTTTTGAGAATGCTTTAACCTTTTTAAGTTTATCGAAATCATCTTTCCATTTTCCTATTAACCGTTCTAATTCTTTAGGGTGAGGTGTTAAAACAGTTTGTTCTGGCAATAATTTCAATAAGGCTTTCTTTTTGGAAAGTAAATTTATACCGTCGGCATCAATAACCAATGGTACTTTATTTGTCTTTAAAAAAGTTTCTAAAGCACTAGCGGTTTTAGTATCTGTTCCCACCCCTACTCCAAATCCAATAACGGTCGGTTCTATATCAAATTTAATAGATGTAATTTTTTCTTCATCAGAATCCGTAATCACCATCGCTTCTGGAAAAGCCCCTTGAATAACGTTGTACCCACATTTAGGAATGTAAGAAGATATTAATCCTGCTCCAGCAGATAGAGCGGCTCTACTTGCTAAAGTTACTGCACCAATTTTCCCGTAGCTTCCACCAACAATTAAAGCATGTCCAAATTGTCCTTTATGAGAAAATTTATCTCTAGGAATATAATTGGGCAGCACTTCTTGTTTACCAATTAATTCTACTTCAGTATCTGTTGTAAACAAAAACTCTTGATCTAGACCGATATCAAGAATCTCCCATTGCATCGTATATTTTGCTGTTTCTGGCAAAAAGAATACTAATTTAGGCGATGCAAAACTCAATGTAAAACCTGCCCAAACCACAGCGTCTTCATCTTGTACAGCTTTATCTGTATATAATCCTGAAGGCATATCAATAGACAATGTAAACGCTTTACTAGCTCTAAAATGCATAAACAACCCTTTTACCCAATCGTCTACAGGTCGGTTTAACCCAATTCCGAAAACGGCATCAACAATAATATCATCTGGATGAATTTCTGGAAAATCTTGAGCACAATTTAACAGTATAGGCCATTTTTTTGTTACATTTTTAATTCTATCATAATTAACCAGAAAATCTTTAGAGCGTTTATCGCTACAATTAATAACGTAAGTATTCACATTATAGCCATGTGTTACCAAATGCCTTGCAACTACCAATCCATCTCCACCATTATTCCCAATACCACAAAACACATGTATTGGCACTTGAGCACCTTGCATGCGCATATGCATCCAATTAAAAATTTGAGTTCCTGCACGCTCCATTAAATCTGTCGACGAAATCTGTTGGCGCTCTGCTGTTAGTTTATCTCCTTCGTAAATCTGCTCTTTAGAAAATACTTTCATGAATATATTAATTATCGATTTTTCAATTCTTATTATTGTTTGTCGTTTTTTTTTTATGAAAACCGATTCAATATAAGAATACTACAAAAAATTTATTTTAGTTTTTTTATAAGGTTAAAAGTAATACTTTTGGAATGTATTATATAACTATAATGAATCATTTAAGCCAAAATACTAACCCCTTTATTTCTTTTTTCGCAAAAGGAACAGTTACTTTTTTTGTTACAACTACAAATATTACAACCCTTTGGGGTTGCTAGTTATATATTCTTCAGGCTATCTTTGTAATTTCAAAAATTACAATATTTCAAATATTATTTTTAATTTTTCAATGCATTAAAACATGAAGGTTTTAAAATTTGGAGGAACTTCAGTAGGTTCTTCAAAAAACATAAGTAACGTTATTAGTATTTTAGAAAATTATGGCAAGAACGACGCTGTAATTTGTGTAGTTTCGGCTGTTGGCGGTATTACCGATAAATTACTTTTAGCAGGAAAGCAAGCTCAAGATAAAGACCGTGCTTTTTTAGACACTTTTGAAGGTATTAAAGAAAGACATTTCAATATTATAAAAGAATTGAATCCTAGCAATAACGATTCTATTTTAAGTTATGTTGAAGAAAATTTAGAGGCTTTAAAAAGCTTATTAGAAGGGATTTATTTAATCAATGAATTATCTCCTAAAACATCAGACAAATTAGTGAGTTTTGGTGAACTCTTATCATCTTTCATCATTGCAGAAACCATGAAAAACAGAGGTCTTTCTGCTGATAGAAAAAATTCTCAAGAGTTAGTGATTACAAACTCAAACTTCACAAAGGCAGAAGTTGATTATAGCATTACGAACCAAAATATTCGCGATTATTTTAAGTCGGCAAAACAAAATATCACCATACTACCAGGGTTTATTTCAAAATCTAGAATTGGAGAAATCACGACACTTGGTCGTGGTGGTTCAGACTTTACAGCAGCTATTGTTGCAGCGGCGTTACATGTTGAACAATTAGAAATTTGGACCGATGTAAGCGGTATGTTTACAACCAATCCAAAATTAGTAAAACAAGCCTACCCTATCGATAAAATTTCGTATCAAGAAGCTATGGAATTATCGCATTTTGGAGCCAAAGTTTTATATCCGCCAACAGTGCAACCAGTATTGAGTTTAGATATTCCAATTCATATTAAAAATACTTTAGAACCTGATGCCGTTGGTACAGTCATTTCAAATGAATACATAAAATCTTCTTCTCCTGTAAAAGGGATTAGCAACATCAGCAATATAGCTTTATTGACTTTAGAAGGCACCGGAATGGTTGGTATTCCTGGGTTTTCAAAACGCTTATTTGAAACCTTATCTCAAGAAAAGATTAATGTTATTATGATTACCCAAGCATCATCAGAACATTCTATTTGTTTAGGAATTGATGACAAAGAAGCTGGTAACGCAAAAGCAGCTATCGATGTGGCTTTTGAAAATGAAATTGCTTTAGGGAAGATTGAACCTATTATTATTGAAACCGGATTGTCAATTATAGCATTAGTTGGTGATAACATGAAAAATCATCAAGGTATAAGCGGTAAAATGTTTAGTAGCTTAGGAAGAAATAATATTAATATTAGAGCGATTGCTCAAGGTGCTTCGGAAAAAAATATTACTGCTGTTATTGATGAAAAAGATGTTAAGAAAGCGCTTAATACGTTACATGAGCAGTTTTTTGAAACCAAAACAAAACAACTTAATGTCTTTATAACTGGCGTTGGAAATGTTGGTGAACGTTTGGTGGAGCAAATAAAACAGCAAAAGAAATATTTAAAAGACAACCTAAAAATAAACCTTAGAGTTGCAGGACTTTCAAATTCGAGAACCATGATTTTTGACGAATCTGGTCTAGATTTAAAAGACTGGAAAACGCAATTAGCCAATGGAGAAAAAGCATCGTTGCAAGGCTTTTTTGAAAACACTAAAGCTTTAAATTTACGTAATAGCATTTTTGTTGACGTCACTGCAAATAAAGATATTGCTGATTTATACGCTCAATATTTAAGAGAAAGTATTGCCATTGTTGCCTGTAATAAAATTGCCTGTTCCAGTGATTACAACAATTACAAAGAATTAAAAAGATTATCGCTTAAATACAACGCACCTTTCTTATTTGAAACCAATGTTGGTGCAGGATTACCAGTAATTGATACGTTGAGTAATTTGATTGCTTCTGGCGATAAAGTAAACTCGATTCAAGCGGTGTTATCTGGAAGTTTGAACTATGTTTTTAATAACTTCAATGATTCTACAAAATTTTATGATGTTGTAAAACAAGCTGGAGCTGAAGGCTATACAGAACCAGACCCAAGAATTGATTTAAGCGGTGTAGATGTTGCTCGTAAAATTTTGATTTTGGCAAGGGAAAGTGGTATTGAAATGAATTTAGAAGACATTGAAAACACATCATTCTTATCAGAATCTGGATTAAAAAGTGACACGGTTGATGATTTTTATGAAACTTTAATTTCAGATGAAGCCCATTACCAAAGTTTATATGCTTCCGCGAAAGCGAACAACTGTCAGTTAAAATATGTAGCCAAATTTGATAATGGAAAAGCAAGTGTTAGTTTGCAGGAAATCCCTGAAGGTCACCCATTTTATAATTTAGAAGGAAGTGATAATATCGTGATGTTCTACACAGAACGCTACCCGAAACAACCCATGATTATTAAAGGTGCTGGTGCTGGTGCAGATGTAACGGCTTCAGGTTTATTTGCGGATATTATTAGACTTGGAAATGACTAAATAAGTAGGCAGTGTTCAGTCTTCAGTTGGCAGTTACCTGCGTAACGTCATTACGAAGGAGGTACGACTGAAGTAATCTTTTGAATTGAAGTCAAGTTTATGAGATTCCCGCCTTCGCGGGAATGACAAAAGAATTAATTTAATGAACGAAATAAAAATATTTTCTCCAGCAACCGTAGCCAATGTAGCTTGTGGTTTTGATGTTTTAGGCTTTTGCCTTGACAGTGTTGGAGACGACATGGTGATTAGAAAAACCGATAAGAAAGGGATTCATATTACCAAAATTAACAACTTCGATTTACCTTACGAGGCCGAATTAAACGTTGCTGGTGTTTCGGCATTAGCTATGTATGATGCTATTGATGTAAATTTTGGTTTTGAAATTGAAATTTATAAAAACATAAAACCAGGAAGCGGCATTGGCAGTAGTGCTGCAAGTGCTGTTGGTAGTGTTTTTGGAATGAACGAACTTTTAGGAAAACCATTCAATAAAATACAATTAACAGAATTTGCTATTAAAGGTGAAGCTTTAGCTAGTAAATGTGAGCATGCAGATAACCTAGCTCCTGCCCTTTTTGGAGGATTTACTTTAGTTAAAAGTATATCGCCCTTGCAGATTTTAGAAATCCCCTCGCCTGATGATTTGTACGCAACAATTATTCATCCGCAGATTGAAATTAAAACATCAGAATCTAGGGCCATACTTCCAAAAGAAGTCCCTTTATCTGATGCCATCGCGCAATCGGCTAATTTAGGCAGTTTGGTTCATGCACTTCATACGAGCGATTATAAACTAATCAGTAATTCATTACACGATGTTATTGTAGAACCGTATAGAAGTCAATTGATTCCACATTTTAATGAAGTGAAACTTGCGGTCTTGAAAGCAGGTGCTTTAGGTACTGGAATTTCAGGTTCAGGACCTTCAATTTTTTCATTAAGCAAAGGTGAAGAAACAGCAAATAAAGTAAAAGACGCTATTGAAAAAGTGTATTCAAAAACGGGAATTGATTTTGATATTCATGTGTCGAAGATTAATGTGAAGGGTGTAAAGATTATTGAATAGTTTAAATTGAAGAGATGTCATTGCAAGGAGTTTTTACGACGTGGCAATCTTTTAAATTGAAGTTAATAATTAACAGATTGCCATATCACGAAAAAAACGTGATTCGCAATGACGAATAGATTAAAATTAAGAATTAATAATAAACAGATTCCTGATGAGTTTATCTTGAGCGTAGACGAAAGGCAGGAATGACAAGACCATGAACTACTACAGTCTAAACAAACAAGCACCAAACACATCGTTTAAAGATGCGGTTATAAAAGGGTTAGCACCAGATAAAGGATTATATTTTCCAGAAAGCATTACGCCTTTACCTAAATCATTTTGGGATAATATTGACAATTTATCGCATACTGAAATTGCTTTTGAAGCTATCAAACAATTCGTGTCTCCTGAAATTCCAGAAGACATTTTAAAAACGATAGTTACTGAAACCTTATCGTTTGACTTTCCTGTGGTTAAACTAAATGATAATATTTCTACTTTAGAATTATTCCATGGACCAACCATGGCTTTTAAAGATGTTGGTGCACGTTTTATGGCGCGTTGTTTGGGCTATTTCAACAAAGATAATACCAACGAGGTTACTGTTCTAGTTGCTACTTCTGGCGATACTGGTGGTGCTGTAGCTAATGGATTTTTAGGTGTAAAAGGTGTAAATGTTGTTATTCTTTACCCTAGCGGAAAAGTGAGCGATATTCAAGAAATGCAATTAACAACGTTAGGTCAAAACATAAAAGCTCTTGAAGTTAATGGTACATTTGATGATTGTCAAGCTATGGTTAAAACGGCGTTTTTAGACGAAGCACTAACCAGCCAAATGCAATTGACCTCTGCTAATTCCATTAATGTGGCTCGATGGTTACCGCAATTATTCTATTTTATCTTTGCTTACAAGCAATTGCATAATCAGAATGATGACATTGTATTTTCTGTACCAAGCGGGAATTTTGGAAATGTTTGTGCAGGTATGATGGCACAACAATTAGGGTTGCCAATCAAACATTTTATAGCATCAAATAATGCCAATAATGTGGTGACTAGATACCTAATTTCTAAATTATACGAACCAAAACCATCCGTTCAAACCATATCTAATGCTATGGATGTTGGAGCTCCTAGCAACTTTATTCGTATTCAAGAGATTTATAAAAACAAGTTTGAGGTCTTAAAGGAAAATTTATCTTCTTATAATTTTTCTGATAATCAAACCAAAGAAGCGATGTTAGAAATTTATAATAATTCCAGTTATGTGGCAGACCCTCACGGTGCTGTTGGTTATTTGGGTTGCAAAGCTTATTTAAAAGAAAATCCAAATTCACATTGTGTGTTTTTAGAAACGGCGCATCCTACAAAGTTTTTAGATGTTGTTGAAGATGTAATAAATGAAAAACAACCTTTACCAGAGCAAATTCAATCGGTTATGGGGAGAAAAAAAGAATCTGTAGTAATATCCACTTATGACGACTTAAAATCCTTTTTGCTAAGCTAGTTTGCTTTTAAAAAGGGCTGTCATAATATGTGCTTAAATCGTTTTAATAATTATGTAATTAACCTTTTTTTTAACGAATTAGAGACAAATCCGTTTTATTCTTATTCAGTTGTTTTCTTATCAATTATGATAATCTTTTGTACTTTGCATTAAGTTATTCATTATGGCTTAGTTTGATGAAGTATAGACATTCCATTGTATTTCGATTAGCAATTTTTTTCACGGGATTAATTATCTTTTCCATTTTACTATCAGGTTATTTGGTATTTAAAAAATCATCCCATGTTATTATTGAATATTCCAAAAAGCGGACGGTATTTGAATCTGAACTTGCTGAGCAAGCTTTTTATGCTCTGTTAGGAGAAGTTTCAAATGATATTGCTGTGATAGCTTCAAGTCCTTCTTTACAAAATTATGTACTTGATACTTCCTCAAAGAAAATTTCTGAAGACATCAATCAATTATTTAGCACAATTCTTAAAAACAAAGAATCTTATTTTCAAATCAGATACATTGGGACAGAAAATAATGGTAAAGAAATTATTCGTTTTGATAAAATAGATGACAAAATACTAAAATCTAATAATTTACAAGAAAAAGGAGATCGAAATTATTATAAAGAAGCTATTAACATAAAAAAAGGAGAATTCTATTTTTCCAAAATTAATTTAAACGAGGAGCATGGAGTAATCAGCCTACCTTACACACCCACATTAAGAGCTGCCAGTCCTATTTTTAATGTGTTTAATAAAATCATAGGAATTGTTATTATAAATGTAGATTTAAATAAATTTTATAATATTCTTAATAAAATATCTAACGAAGAATCACAACTTTATTTAATTAATTCAGAAGGCGAATATTTATACGCCCCAGAAAAGGATAAAGAATTTAGTTCTCAAGTAAATAAGTATCATAACTTTTATACTGATTTTAAAATAGATTATAACACTCTATTAAAATCTAAAAATAAGGATAGTAATTCAACAAAAACTTTAGGCAATGGGGTTCTTGGCTACATAAAAGAGATAAATTATTTTCAGAATAAAAGAAAGATATATTTGATTTCAACCATGAAACAAAATGTGTTGTTAAAAAGCGCTCAATCTGTAAGAAGAGAGAGTATACAAACATTGCTTTGGGTATGTTTAATTTCTATTTTGATCTCTTGGCTTTTTGTTAACTTCATTTCTAAAAGCATTAATCAAGTTACTAAAGCGATTAGTAATTATGATGAAGGTATCGCTATTGACTTAGAACTTCCTGTACACAGAAAAGATGAAATAGGTTTCTTGGCTAGAGCATTTGATAAAATGAAATTAAAAATAGACCTAAACTTAAAAAAACTCAATACTGCACTTAAACAAGAAAAGGAAGCAAAACAGCAAAGGGATGAGTTTATACAAAATATGAGTCACGAATTGCGAACGCCGCTTAATACCATTCTAGGTCTCAATAAGTTACTACGCAACAATGCGCCATTAGATTCTCAATTACCAATACTAGAAGCTTTGGAACGTAGTTCCAATAATTTAGCTGGTTTGGTATATGATGTATTGGATCACAAAAAACTTGTTAATGGCACTTTGAACATTGAATATTGCCCAACTAACATAGGTCACTTATTAAAAGACATTTATTCAAGTTACCATTATGAAACAATACAAAAAGAGTTGACTTTTAATATTGAGATTGATAAACAGCTTGAAAATGATATGTTTCAAACAGACCCATTGCGGTTGTCTCAAATTGTAACCAACTTAATTGTAAATGCAATTAAATTTACCTCAAATGGAAGTATAACATTGTATGCAAGCGTTTCTGCTAACAATCCAAAATTCATAACAATTAAGGTTGCGGATACTGGTATTGGCATTTTGCCTGAAAATATCAATAAAATAAACAATCGATATTTTCAAGAAAGTAATGATATATCAGGACACTATGGAGGATATGGTTTAGGTTTATCAATCGTTAAACAACTAACCAACTTATTTGGAGGTTCACTTGAAGCCAAATCAAAAAAAGGTAGTGGTTCAGGGTTTTGTGTTACTCTCCCAGCCATTCCATCAAGTTTAAGTAGAAATAAAAGCGATAATTTATCAAGAAAAATCATTTATCCTCAATTGGAAAATTCATATGAAATTCTTCATATAGAAGACGATGTTTCAACATTGGAGTTAATAAAGCATGTTCTATTAGACAAGCACATTATTTTAGTTCAAGTAACTCGATTGGATGACGCCAAAGAATATTTACTCAAAAATTCTCCTGATATTATTTTTAGCGATTTGCTACTAAATGAAACAAAACTAAAACCAGAACTAAAAAATTGGATAAAAACAAAAAAAATAGATTGTCCTCTTGTTATAATTTCAGCTTTAGAACCAGAAGAAATGAAATCTATAAGTCCTTTATTTTTCCAAAAACCCTTTGATGTAGATTACTTAAAAGATTTTACGTATAAAATTTTAGGGGCAAATGAGTTTTCATTACCTGATTTTTCAAATATATACAGTAATTATGACCATGATAGTAGTAAAATAGATAAAGTACTCAATTTACTAATTGAGGAATTTGAAACTTACATGACACGAATAAAAACAACTATTGCTGTGAAAAACCAAACTGAATGGGAAGCCATTTCACATAAACTTATAACTCATATAAATAACTTAAAATTAACATCTTTATTGAGCTTATTACCCAAAAATGTTAAATCTTTAAAACATAAAGATGTACAAAAAATAGACAACATATTTGCCTATTACCTTTGTTGCTTCCGACTAGAAAAACGTATTAATTTAAAAGGTTGATTTTTTTTAACAACTCTTTTTCATAACTCTGGCTTATCGGAATATGATCATTGTTAATCTCCATAAAATTATTTCCAATAGTGCTTATTTTATTTAGGCACTTTCAGAAGTAAGTCCAAAAACTATTCATTTTTAAAAAGGATTGGAGTATTATTCATATTTCTT
>NZ_BAABJJ010000019.1:0-22821 GCF_039543245.1 Algibacter agarivorans | reverse complement strand
TGAAGAAATATGAATAATACTCCAATCCTTTTTAAAAATGAATAGTTTTTGGACTTACTTCTGAAAGTGCCTGACAAGGTCAAAACCCGAAATTCTGTTATTTTAGATTCCCGTTTTCACGGGAATGACAATTTCAATTGAAACCCCGAGGCAGAGCCTAGAGGAATTCTTTTCGATTAAACCAAGATTAAGCAATTTAACCTTTTGCAACGAACTTTACGAAATTTCAAGAATTTCAATTTATAGAATATGCTCTTAGGCAAGCCCGCGTTAAGGATTGAGGCATTTGTTGGAGCTCCTCGCAGAGAGCGACTGCCGAAAGCCTGACCCCTTTTCGGGGTAACGCCCAAATAAATCTCTTTTTAATTTCTATCAAAATCAGTATGGCTTAATGAAATTCAGACCTTCACGGGAATGACAAATCTTATGAGACCCTGAAACAAGTTCAGGGTGACGCAAGCGTCAAAAATCAAACTTATAAGTTGCGCCAGCTAAAAACTGAATACTTTGTACGGGGAAACTTTGCCATTTCTGATAGCCTTCATCTGCTATATTATTAGCTTTTGCAAATACGGAAAACTGCTCATTTATATGATAGCCGACATGTGCATTGGCATCAAAATAACTTTCTAAAGTAACATTAGTCACCAAATCTTCTGGTAAAAGTGTGCCTTCTAAAACCAACTGGTCTTGACGCTCTCCGATATAAAACAAATTAGCACCTGCAAACCAATGGTCGTTAATTTGATAATCCAAAAACAAAGTACCTTTTACATCTGGTAAGTTCCAAGCTTCGGATTCATCATCAGTAGAATAGCTGAAATATTCCGCTTTTATTCCTAATTTAAAGTTTCTATTAACATCCACATTTATTTCTCCTGCAACACCAAACGTATCTACATCGTCATAGACCATTCCAAAAGAATTTCCATAATCATAAGGATTTTGAGGTGCTAAATTTCTAATGGTATTCGTTTTATATAGCGCTTTATTTCTATCAGACAAATAACTTCCGCTAACATTATAACTCATGTTACTAGACAGTTTTCCTTTTAAACCAACGTAGGCATTGTATAATTGGTCTGTTGGAGCAATAAAAAGCGTTGGTGATACAAACGGGTTTTCATTTGCAAATCCACAATACGAGTTCTGAATTAAATCGCCTTGAATACCTCCATATGCAATCAATACATCGTTAACCAACCTATAACTAGCCGTGATATTTGGATACACAAAAAATTTACTATCACCAGATTCTTTATCATTTAAATAATATAACGACACCCCTAAGTTAACCGTTAAATCATCTTGTTTTAATTGATACGTTGGCGAAATACCTATTTGGAAATTACCATAATTCAGCTCTTGGTTTGAAAAATAATTGCTATCGAAAGTACCCCCTAAGTAATCAATCTTAATGTCTGTTGAAATTTCCACATCATTAATAGGGACATCAACTTTGGCTTTTGCAATAAACCTGTTTTCGCCAGAACCTTGATCATCTCCAAAGCGTCTAAAAAAGAAACTTGCTGAATTAATATACGTATCCTCAAAAGTAATATCACCACCAAAATGTGCATTATAAAAAGAATGACCCACTTTAATATTATTAGCTTGTGCTTGTACAATTTGGGACTGAGGAACACCATACCAATTGTACATTTGGTGCTGAAAACCAGCTTCTACATTCCATGCTAAATCCCTTAATCTATTTGAGTAGTTCAAATTGACTTTTGAGTTTGAAAAATCATCATCAAAAGATAAGCCTTCTATGCCTCCTGCCGATGAATGATGACTCACATAGCCACCAACACTTTCGTTTCTATTAATGGCATGATTTAAATAGACTTCACCTAAAACAGTCGTGTACGTTCCTACGCCTAAAGTGGCATAATTGTCAAATAGTTTTGCTGGCGCTTTCTTTTCTACCACAGCAGCTTTTCCTTTTGCGGGTGTAAAGGTTGAAGCTACTGGAAACGAAAAAATATTATACTTAATTTCTTTTTTTGTTTCGGTTGTTTCATCATCTAAAGCCGGAATTTCCTTTACCTTAAAGGCATCTGAAATTGTTGGTGCATAAGGTTTCACAACGTCAATAACACCAGTGTTTATGGTATCATTTTTAGTTCTTTGAGAAAACCCAAAACTTACACTTAATAAAAGAATACCTGTAAATATATTTTTTATGTGCTTACGCATATTTGATTTTTTTTGATTTACGATTGACGATTTTTGATTTATAAGCTGTGGTTGAGCATTCCGACTGAAAACTATTTTACTCTGGTTGAATTGATGAATTTGTTTTAGCTTCTTCTCTTTTTATTTTAGAAAGTTCCGATTTTGCTTCTGAAACCACATCATCAAATTCTGAAAAATTCTGAATGACACTTTCTAAAATATATGTGGCCTGAAACGCATCGTTTAAAACATAATAATTCTTAGCCATAAGCACTAAACCTTTGGCACTATAATACTTATATCCAGAAAAATCTTTGGCTAATTTCTGCACTGATTTATTAGAAGCTTCATGCTTGCCTTCTTTATTTTTAAAATAGGCGTTGTAATACAGGGCTTCGGCTGCTGCTTCACCCGTTGCTACTTTTTCGACTTTAGCGAAGGCTATTTTAGCTTTAGCCTCATCGCCTGTTTTTATGGCAGAACGCGCCATGATAATATGGGCATCACTCTTAATTTTATTGTCAATTTTAGAACTCCCTAAAACCTTTTCAGCATAAGACACCGCATTATCGTAATTTTCTAATTGATAATTTGCTTTCATTAAATTAGACTGCGCAAACACCATATTTTGTGGATAGTTGGCTTCTTCCTCTAAGCGTTGTAAAATAGGAATGGCTTTATTCCAACTTTTGCTTTCCAGATAAAACTGAGATAAACGGGATAAAGCTTCTTCTGTAAATTCACTTTGAGAGGCTTCAATAACATGTTTATAATGTGGTGCCGCATTTTCTAATAGATCTTTCTTGTAATATAATTGTGCAACATAAAAGTGTGCTTGCAAGACATGTAAACCATTTGTAAATTGATTTAAATACCCATTAAACTGCTTTATGGCTTTGTCTGTATTATTGTCTAAATATTGTTTTTCGGCAGCCTCGTAAGTGGCGTTATCCAAATCGGCATCGGTTACCTCAACATAATCTAATTGCTTAACCCAATTAGCATATTCATCAACTCGACCTAGGTCAATATAAATTAAACGGGCTGTTGCAACCGCTTGAACCGCCTCTGGTGTTCCAGGGTAATCGCCTGCCACTTTTTTAAATTTGGTTAAAGCACGCTCATTTTCACTACCGTTATAATACACCAAACCTTGTCGCAATAAGGCTTTTGGAACAAATGAACTCATTCGGTATTCACTACTTAGCTGGTTATAAGCTTTCATAGCTTTGTCTATTTCATTTGTTTTTACATAAGAATTACCAAGGTCATATAAGGCATCATCACGTAATTTTGACTTCGGATATTCAGAAATAAACTGCTCTAATGCTTTTATTTTTTTTGAAGATTGTCCTGTATAACCAATACTTATGGCTTTTTGAAAGGCTGGATAATCTGAATCTATTTCATTTAATTTAATCGCTTTGTCGTAAGCTGAAATAGCGCTTTGATATTGGCTAGAGACGAAATGACCGTCGCCTAAACGCAAATAGGCATCATTCAATCTTACTTTATCTTCTTTTTTATTTGAAATGAATTGATTGAAATATTCGGTTGCTTGTCCATAATTTTTTAACTTAAAATAGGTGTACCCTAAATTATAATCTATGTTTTCAATTTCTGGTGTAGATGACGCTTCTGTTTGTTGTTTAAATTGTTTGAACCCAATTAACGCATCATCGTAATTGGTTAAGTTATAATCCGCTTCTGCTTTCCAAAAGGTTGCTCTAGCTGTATAGTTTTGGTCTTGCGGTTCTTTTAAGGATGCATCAAAAAGAGATTCGGCTTCTTGATAATTACCTTCATTATAGAGTTCTAAACCTCTATAAAACGCAACTTTTTGATAAGCAACTTTGTTTTCAAAACTCTTTTTGCCTTTAAGTAAATTAAGTGCTTCTTTATAATTTTTTGAAGTAATATAAGAATCAATTAAAAGTGTTTCAATTTCCTCTTTATAATTGGTATCTGGATATTTTTCTAAATAGCCCGCTAAAACTTGAGGTGCAGATTGATACGGATTCCCTATTTCATAACTAATCTTAGCATAATTTAACCAAGCATCTTCTTGAATTTTCAAATCAAAATTCATTTGTGATGCATTTCTAAAAGCATTTAAAGCTTCCTGTTTTTTATCTAAGTTGATGTAGCTCTCCCCTAAATGATAGTAAGCATTCTGGGCAATAGAATTGTTTCCTCCTACTATTTTATTGAATTCGGAAATGGCCTTTTCGTAATCCTTTTGTTTATAATGAGCATAACCTAATTGATAATAATCCGTATTATTCCATTTTCCTGCCTTATCTCTTTTTCCTTTTCGCCCTTTATATTTAGTTAAAAACGGAATAGCTTCAGCATAATTTTCTAAGTTGAAATAACTTTCTCCTATAATTTTAGAAAGTTCGGAAACTTCATTCTCATCGTTAGATTCTAATCGTGCTTTTGCTAATTCAATAGCTTTTTCAAATTTTGCTAGTTTGAAGTTTAAATCTGCCTGATAATAAGATAGGTTTTCCTTGTAGCGTTCTTGGTCACTTACTTGGTCGAAATATGCGTTGGCTTTATCATAGTCATCACCTTCATAGGCCATAAAACCAATGTAATACTTAGCCTGAGAACCAAATTCTGTTGAATTTTCTACGCGACTCAAATATTTCTTTGCATCTTTATATTGCTTAGTTGAAAATGCCGTATAACCATTATTAAAATAGAATTTTTCTTTTTCTTTTGTGCCTAAAGCATTTTCATCTACTTTATCATACCATTTTCTTGCGTATGCATATTTAGAATTCTCGAAATAATAATCGGCAACATCTACAAATGCCGTATTGCGTTTGGTACTTGTTGGATACTCTTTTACAAAACCTTCTATTAACTGATCTGCATTTTGCTGATTTAATCGCACCGCACAATTGGCTATATAGTAGGTGCAATCGGATTGCAGAATGGTTTCTTTAGATGTTTTTTTAACACTATTAAACAAAGACTGAGCTGCGCGATATTGTTGATTATTATAAAGCGAAAGTGCCTTTTGGTAATCCACCAAATTATTAGTATAAGTAGCCGATTGTTGTGCAATAAATTGAAAACTAAAACTTAGAGCCACTATTAGTGAAACGATACTTTTTTTAGTCATTAACGATTCGTTTTTTAATTAAAAATCAAAGATAATTCAAACTAAATGCTATAACGTAATAATCATGCCATAATTATAAACGGAGATATTAAATGTTCAATCTCTCTCATTTTATTATTATATATTTACAACTTACAAATGAATTTTAGAGCAATTGATTCATCAATTTATATTTTATGCAAAATGAATGCATTATAATTATTCCTTGTTTTAATGAAGAGAAAAGACTAGATATCAATGCTTATCAATCTTTTCTTAACCTTACAAAAAGTTTTAGCATTTGTTTTATTAATGATGGCAGTACAGACAACACCATTGATTTACTAACTCAAATAAAAAAGAACTCACCTAACACTATCTTAATTGATTTAAAAAAAAATTTGGGAAAAGCCGAAGCTATAAGACACGCTGTTTTACATATTGAAGGTGATTATAAACATATAGGTTATTTAGATGCAGACTTATCTACACCTTTACAAGAATTTGAAAGGCTTTTTAAAAACAAAAGACCACATGCAGATTTTGTTTTTGGTTCAAGAATGAAAAAGTTAGGAACCTCCATTAAACGAAGTTTCGCAAGACACATATCAGGAAGAATCATTGCCACAATTACTGATGTTTATATTTTAAAATTACCCATATACGACACACAATGTGGTGCTAAATTGATGACTACCCATTTAGCAAAACAACTTTTCAAAAGACCATTTGTTGGAAATTGGTTATTTGACATAGAACTCTTTTTAAGAGCACAAAAAATTATAAACCCTAAGACTTTTATAACAGAAGTAGAAGAATTTCAACTTATAGAATGGTACGACCGAGGCGGGTCTAAAATCAAACTAATAGATATCATAAAACTTCCATTAGAATTATATAAAATACGTAAGCACTATAAATCTTAATATGTTAAAAAGGATAAACTATTATATTAACAACCACACTTTAAAAGCTTTATTTTTTAGTTTAATTATATTACGACTTATCGTTTTATTTTTATATGGTTCTGTAACTATTTTTCCTGATAGCAAAGCCTATATTGCTCTTGGTAATCGTTTATTAGAATTAAACCTTACAGACTACTCTGGCAGGCGAACACCTGGGTTTCCATTCCTAATAGCTATTTCCAATAATATTTTAGGTATAACTGTAGCTATACAATTAATACTTGGAGTTATAGGGTCATACTTCTTTTACGACCTAGTTCGTTTAAAAACCCATTTAAAGACCTTTGCGTTTACGGCTACTCTATGTCTAAACCTATTTATTCATTTTATCTTTTTTGAATTTGCTATACTTACTGAAGCACTATCTGTTTTTTTAATCATTCTTATGTTTTGGTATATAGAAAGATATAAACTTTTAAAATTTGATACCCCTGTAAAACATTATTTTATTATTTCCTTTATATTTAGTTGGCTTTATCTTATAAAACCATTCTATATCTATTTCCCAGTAGGATTTACCCTTTTTTATATTGTTAATATTATTATAAATAAGAAAACAAAAACAGACCTCTTATTAAAATCTATATGTATTCTTATCGTACCATTAGTTAGTTACTACAGTTGGAATATGGTTAATAAAAAAAATACAGGTTATTTTAATAACACGTTTTATTTAGGTCTCAATTTATCACAATTAGCAACAACTTTTTTTGATAAAGCTCCAGAAGAAGACAAACTTATTCGTGATATTTTTGTTAAACATAGAGATTCAATCAACAAAGTAAAACCATTTGATTTGCCAATGAGTGTTTGGTATGCTTATGATGAACTTTTGGAAAAAACACGGTTAAGTGAACAAGATTTATGTAATGAATTAGGAAGGATTTCAAAAAATTTATTCAAGAATCATCCTGATTTGTATGTAAAACAAGCTATTATTTCTTGGACTTTATTTTGGGGATATGGTGAAACATTATTAATTAACAGAGAAAAATTTAACAGTGAATACTTTAAATTTTTTATTTTAATTATCTGGAATGGATTTATAAAATACCTACTCATCCTTTTTTATGTTCTATTCTTACTATTTTCAATAAAAAAATTATTTCTTTTTTTTAAATCAAAATGTATAGTTTATGATTTTGACTTGTTAGTAATATGCATTGTACTTTGTGGGTCTATAGCACAAGCTCTAGTAGTTTATGGTTCTAACAGTAGGTATGCTTTTCCTTATTTACCATTAATTGTCTATTTTGTGCTAGTAAAATTGAATCGTTTAAAATCAATAAAAAACATTAATTATGTCTAATGCCATACTACAATTAAAAGACGCTTCTATTTTTCAAGGAGAGAGCCTTGTTCTTTCTAATGTTAATGTAGAAATTAATAAAGGAGATTTTGTGTACTTAATTGGAAAAACGGGAACTGGGAAAAGTAGTTTTATGAAAACGCTCTATGGTGATTTACCTTTAACTGAAGGCGAAGGACATATTGTGGATTTTGATTTAAAAAACCTTAAAGAAAAGGACATTCCGTTTTTAAGACGAAAACTAGGTGTTGTTTTTCAAGATTTCAAATTATTAATTGATAGAACTATAAACGATAACTTACTTTTTGTACTTAAAGCTACAGGTTGGAAGGATAAAACAGAAATGAAGACGCGTGTTGAAGAGGTGTTGACTAAAGTAGACATGAAAACCAAAGGGTTTAAATACCCACATGAACTTTCGGGTGGTGAGCAACAACGTGTTGCTATTGCTAGAGCTTTGTTAAATAATCCAGAACTGATATTAGCCGACGAACCAACGGGCAACTTAGACCCTCAGACCAGTGTTGAAGTTATGGAAGTACTTCAAGACATTAACAAAAACGGAAATACTATTTTAATGGCTACACACGATTATGCTTTACTCCTTAAATATCCAAGTAAAACTTTGAAGTGTGATGAGAATCAGGTTTATGAAGTAGTACAACGGAAAAATTAATTATGCTTTCAATATTAATTCCTACATATAACTATGACACCTTTGAGCTTGCTCTGGAGTTACACAAACAAGCCATTAAAGCTCATATTGTTTTCGAACTTTTAGTTTATGACGATGCCTCTACATTACCTATTATAAATAACACTAAAATTGAAGATTTAACTTTTGCCAAATTTAGAGCGTTAGAAAAAAATATTGGGAGAAGTGCCATTAGAAACTTATTAGCAAATGATGCTAAATACAACTGGCTTTTGTTTTTGGATGCTGACACAAAAATAATTAACAAGAATTTCATTCAAGTTTATTTAAATGACATTAAAAACACTTCGAGTCAAATAGTTTATGGAGGGATTTCTTATCAAAAAAATAAACCTAGCAATAATCAAATGTTACGATGGGTTTATGGAAAAAAAAGAGAGGCTCTAAAAGTTTCAGACCGAAATGAGAATCCTCATTTAAGATTTCTAACTTTAAATTTTTTATCGAAAAAGGAAGTTTTTAATCATATCAAATTTAATACAGACATCCCAAATCTTAGACATGAAGATACATTATTTGCTTTGGATGCAAAAAAAAAGAATATCAGTATAAAACATATTAACAACCCTGTTTTGCATTTAGGTTTAGAATCTAGTGTAGTCTTCTTAAAAAAATCTGAAGAAGCCACAAATGTCTTGTATTCATTTGTAAAACAAAAATTAGTAAAACCAAAAGATACTGCATTATCTCGTTTTGCTAATTTATTAACTAAATACAAACTTCATTTCATAATAATTCTTATATATTCAGTTTTAAAAAACCCTATTAAAAAGCAGTTATTATCAAACAGCCCTTCTTTAATATTATTTGATTTTTATCGCTTAGGATATTATTTAAGTTTACCAAAATAGAATGGATCCATTTTTTTCCGTAATAATCCCGCTTTATAATAAGGAAGCATATATCGCAAGCACTATTAACAGTGTTATAAATCAAAATTTTACTGATTTTGAAATTATTATTGTAAATGACGGTTCGACGGATAATAGCCTAGAAGAGATTAAAAAACATTTTAAAGATGTTGATTTTATTTCAATATTAAATCAAAAAAATCAAGGCTTATCGGCTAGTAGGAACAACGGAATTCAAGCTGCTAAAGGAAAATTAGTTGCTTTATTAGATGCTGATGACTTATGGGACATTCAATTTTTATCAACTATAAAAGCATTATATGACACTTTCCCCAATGCTTCAGTTTTTGGAACGGATTATATAGAACAACATACAGAAAACGTTCAAATAAAAACTAAAAAAAATGTAAATAGATATTTAAAAAACACGTCTTTTTTAGTTGACTCTTTTTTAGAAGCTAACATGCACCAACTTTTATTCTGCCAAAGTAGTGTAGCCTATAAAAAAGAAGTTTTTAATCATATCCAATTTAACAAATCCATTAATTATGCTGAAGATATTGATTTTAATATATTAATCCATTTACATAAGTATCAAGTGGCCTACCATTACAAACCCCTAGCTGTTATTAGATTAAATATTGACAATCAATTATCATCTCAATCCATAAGTAATAAAACCCTTCCTAATTTTGAGTCCTATGAATCTTTTGCTTTAAAGGATTTAGAACTCAAAAAATATCTTGACTTTTATAGATACTTTTTTGCTGTAATTTATAAAATAGAATTTAATCGTGAAAAACACAATCAGTTATTAAAAAATTTAGATAAAAGCAATATTAATTTTACTCAAAAGCTTTATTTGAATTTACCTGTTTTTTTAATAAATAGTATTAAAAAAATTAAAAACTGGCTTTTAAAAAGGAGTATTAGGATTACTTCTTTTAAGCGTTAAAAACAGCTTCCCAATCTTTAATTATTTCTTTACCAGAAAATTTCCCCATAGAACTTGTGGCATTATTAGTCAATCTTTTATATAATAATTCATCTTCCTGTAACAAATCAATACTTTTTTCTAATTCATGGAAGTCTTGGTCTTTAACCAAAAGTCCATTTTCTTTATGAATTATCAATTCTGAAGGGCCTGATTTGCAATCAAAAGAAACTACAGGCTTTCCCAACGTAAGAGTTTCAAGTATAACTAATGGCATACCTTCATATTTGCTACAAAGCACTAAAAATTTGCATTGTTTTATATAATCATATGGGTTAGGAACAAATCCTAATAACTTAACACTAGATTGCAAATTATTAGCTTCAATTAACGCTTCAAGTTTTAACCTATCTGGACCATCACCTAAAATAATCAAAGGAATCCCTTTTTTGAATGTTTTAGTATTTTTATAGCTCAATATAAGTTTATCAAATTGCTTAACAGGATTATTTAGCCTTCCTATAGCCAATACGGCATTATTTGGAATATTATTTGGTGGTGATTTAGATGTTACGAGCAAATCCTTATTTACAAAATTGGGAGTATACTTTACATTATTGAATGTGTGATAAGTTTTAAGTTCTGCTACAATATCGTTAGATACGGCTGCAATTGCTTTAACTTGACTATAAACCTTTTTAAAGATAGCACTTTTTGGTATGTGATAAGCAATATTATAATGCTGAATACTCATTACCATTTTTCTAGATTTAAATACAAAAAGATGAAGCAAGGATTCCATAATAAATCTATTGCGCATCCTAAAATCCACATAAAAATCTGCATTAATGGATTTATAATATTTTCTAAACAATACTACTTTTTTTAATTGTTTTATCCACTTAACGGATGGTTCGTTGCGTCCTAAATTATATAGTTCTCCTGTATACTTATAGGTAATATCATCTCTAAGAGATATAATTGATACTTTATATCCTTTTTTTTCCAATAGAAAAGAAAAAGATGCTGCTACTTTTTCTGCTCCACCACCACAAAAACAATCAACTATAATGCAAATATGTTTTTTATGATTCATTTAAATAATGTTTCATAATCTTTACTTTCTAAAATAATGCGTTTTCTTTTAATAAAATTATTACTAAAAACACTTCGTGTACTATCTACAAATAAATTTTTGAGTCCTGAGATATGAGCTATGCTGTGCCATAAGTCATCTGTCATATATTTTCTATTTTCATCAAAAACGTAATCGTTTGGATATGCAAACTGATTACCGTACCACATAACAAATGGTATTTTAAAAGTATTTTTAGTTGGTCTATCCTCTAAATGTCCATAAAAATTATCATCTTGAAAAACCTCTTCTCCATGATCTGAAAAATATAAAAGGTATTTATTAATTGTGCTTTCCCTTTTTATCTTATCCAATACACTATCAAGAATAAAATCTGAGTATTTTACAGCATTATCATAAGTGTTTATTTTTTGATGAGCCATTTCACTATTAAATTGAGTTTGTGGTTTATCCTTAAAGACATTAAACTCATTTGGGTATCTATTTTCATATGAGAAATGAGCTCCAATTAAATGTAAAAAAATAATTTTATTTGGAGCTTTATCTTTTAAAGCTTCATCTATTTTATATAATAATTCCCCATCATGCTTTAAATTATTCATAACAGCTTCCTTAGAATTAAAGAATATTGATTGTGCTTGATTTGCAACTCTAGCTAAATTACTACCTGGATTAAATGCTGGGCTATGGTTCGATATCCAAAACGTTTTAAACCCAGACTTATTGAATAAAGTGGTAATTGGCAAGGCTAAAACTTTTTTTGGATCCTCATAATTCCCTAAGGTTAATGCTTTACTTAAAGAATGAAAAGTAGACGTGTTGGGGCTTATTACGTCCTTGTATATACTTAGACTATCCCTGTTATTATAAAAAAACGGAGTGGTTTCTCTATAATAACCATATAATTGCATGTGTGCGGACGTAACAGACTCTCCAATAACTACAATAAATGTACTATTTAAGCTACTGTTTATATTTTGAAATAAGACCGAATTTGCATCAATTTTAGCATTGAAATCATCAATATACTGTGTATCCTTATAATTTAATATTAGTGAACGACAAATCAAATAAGGTAAATTATGGACTACTATTAAAGAGAACTTAAACACTGTCAAAAAAAGAATAGCAATAATTCCTGTTTTCAAAATCTTTTTCCTTTTTAATTGGTACTTAGAACCAAAATCAAACACACAATTAACGATAGATTTTAGTTTTAATAAAGGCATTAAAAATAGTATAGTTACAATAACTAAACGCGTATTTGAATATTCCTTAACAAACTCTGTTAACTCATCCGGATTGGTATTTAAGAAAACAAAAAATGAAGATGGCCCGAAATGTATTTTAAAATTCAAATACATTATTGTTTCAAACCAAAACATACAAGCGACAAAAATTATAAAAAGGCCATAAAGGTTGCGCTTTATAGTATTGTTATTTATCTGACTTATTATAAAAATAACAAACGCAGTAAAAAGTAGGTTCTCAACTATATTATAAAATCTATAGAAAGAAAAAAAATGAAATACCCCTTCTAACACATATTCTAGAATAAGCCAATAAATGAAAACTAATAAATATATTTTACCTTTCAACTTAAACATTGATTTTGGTTAACAGCGACTTCCTAAATACAAACAACATCAGCATAAAATAAAAGAAATAACTAATGGCATGGCCAATTACCGCTCCTTTAATTTCAAACCTATCAATAAAATAGATACTGAAAAAATATATGGCCGTAACATAAAATAACTCGCCAAATAAATACCAAAACAACATCTTTTTAGCTTGCATTTGGTAAGCGATTGCAAATGATACTATTTTAAAAAAATCTCCTACAAGCTGCCAAAAAAACAATTCTTGTGTTGGGAGAAACTCTTGGGTTAAAGTAATCCTTACAATCCAATACCTAAAAACATAAATTACAACAAAGCCCAAAACCACCATAGGTAAAATGGTTTTATAAAATTGGCCTATCAAACTTTTAAACCCTTCATCTGTTTGGTTTTCTGATAATTTTGGCAACAAATACAATGAAAAAAGACTCATAACAAACACTAGGTAGTATTGTGATATTTTAATCATAGCTTCCCAATAACCAGCTTCTTTAAGCCCAATATTTTCAATAATGTAATTCTTAACTATTACATGTACAATTGGTATTGTTAACGCCGTAAATATAGCCATAATCACAAATGATGATAATCCGCTAAAATATGTTTTAGAAACATTTGAAATAGAAATACTACTAAAAATCGATTTGATATCCTTAACCCAAAATAGCGTTATAAATAGTAAAATAGATGGCACAGTTATAATTGCAATAATAGCACCTTCTAAATTATAAAAATAAAGTAAAAGCACAACGATTACAACATTAACAATATAACCAATAGTATTAATCGCTATAACACGCTTATACTTGCCTAAACCATTAATAATTGACAAAATAAAAGTATTTAAAGTAAATAAAGGAAGTATATAAGCCAATATTTTAATAGCATAACCATAATCATTGATTCCAAATACTAAAACGCTGAAATAATTAGAAAAAAAAATTAAAACCAAAGACACAACTACAGTAAATACCGTTACTAAAAAAAAAGATGTGGAAATAATCTTTTTAAGTGCTAAATCATCATTTTTATTCTCGGCAGTATATTTTACTACACCATTTTGTGCGGCACTAACAGAAATGCCCTGACAACTTAATAAAAAACTTCTTAAATTTCCAGTAAGCGCCATGCCTTGCGGAAGTAAAAAATAAGCAACAGCTTTAGATAAAACAAAACCCGAAATTAACCTTACAAAAATGCTTAAAGAATTAAAAGATGCCACTTTAAGCAACATATTCTTTTTAAGGTCTTGTTTAATTTTTTTAATCATTTAAATATAAATACCGCTTATTTGATATCAATCTTATTTTTTGTGATGGAAAAAACTATTTCTTTTCGTTATCTATACCAAAAAGAGAACTTCCGAAAATAAGCAATATAATACCATAATACATAATATAACTGACAAAATGTGCAACAACTGCCCCTTTAACATCATCGTATAAATTAATAAAGTAAACGCTGGTCGTGTATAAAATAATAATGAGAAAAGCTTCTGTTAAAATATAATGCCAAAACATTTTCTTTGCTAAAAATTGATAAGCAATAACTATGGATAAGACTTTTACAAAATCACCTAATAGTTGCCATAAAAACAAATCTTCTACTGGTATAAATTCTTCAGAGAAGACTGCAATTATTATATAATGCCTTAATAAATATATAATTAACAATCCAACTGCTAAAATGGGCACAATCGTTTTATAGAAACTAAAGACTTCTTTTTTAAACGTTTTAGTATCATCAATTTCTGAAAATCGAGGTAAAAGATACAGTGCCACTAAAGAACTAACTAACATTAAATAATACTTAGATATCCTAGTCATAGCTTCCCAAAATCCAGCGTCTTTATAACCAATATTTTCTATAATATAAGATCGGATGGCAATAGCAATAAGCGGTAACAAAACTGCTGTAAAAAGCGCCATTATAGAGTAAGGGCTCAATTTTTTAAATACATTAAAACTTACATTGCTTAACTTTATGAGTGGCACTAAACTACGCCTGTTTACAATACCAACAAGAGTGATTAAAAATATTAATGACTCGGCAATAGCTACCGATATTAAAGCGCCATCTATTTTATTTTGGTATATTAAAAGTAATGCAATTGAAACACTTAAAGTCTGTCCTATTATGTTAATAATGATGAGAATTTTATACTTTGAGAAACCATTCATTATCGAAAATGAAAACATATTTAAAGCATAAAAAGGAAGTACTATGGCAAAAATCTGAATAACATAGGCATAATCGCTATAGGTAGGAAATATGATAGTATTTATCCATTCGGCTTTAAAATAACAGAAAAAAGACACCATAATGGTAGAGATAAAACCAACATAATACACTGTAGAAAGTGTTTTACTTAATTCTATTGTATTCTCTTTAAACTCAGAAATAAATTTTACAGCACCTTTATATAAACCAAGCGTTGCCACAGATTGAAAAGCACCAACAAAATTACGTAAGTTACCTATCAATGCCAATCCAACAGGTCCTACAAAAACTGCAATAGCCTTGGATGTTAATAATCCAGCAATTATTCTGGTTAATACTGAGGCACTTTGCAGCGAGGCCGTTTTAACTAAAACCTTACTATTTATATAATCTATTAATTTTTTCAATTAATATGCGTTTTCTTTACTCGACTTAAGTTTTTAAAATGACACACAATGTATTGTAAACGCCGAAAAGAACACAATATTCTTTTGTGATTTTTATAAAGGTATAAATATACAAAATGATTTATCGTTTCTAAATTTTCTTTTACGTTTACGTAAGAAATTATCGGCTAAACTTCGAAATAAAGAAACTTATTCCAATTACGCTTTCTTTTGAAGCAAGTAGTACAAATTAATACTAAAAATAGCGATATTAGTAATAATTATAGGCTTTGACAATGGTTGAAGCAAAAGCCCGTAAAGCACAAATAGTAAACACCCTAAGGAGTTTACTATTCGTAATTTATTAACAGATTTCATTAAGAATGAGACTAGAACGGTTGCCATTGCCACGTAACCAATCCACTCTACTAATGAAACCCCAAAGAATTCCATTTATATCGATTTGTAACGCTTTCTATCAACTTCTGTTAAATAGATTTTACGTAAACGTAAAAAGTTTGGCGTTACCTCAACATATTCATCTTTTTGAATATACTCTAAAGCTTCTTCTAAAGAGAATTTAATTGCAGGAACAATTTTAGCTTTATCATCCGCTCCAGAAGAACGAACATTACTCATCTTTTTTGTTTTTGTGATATTAACAGTCATATCATCACCACGAGAATTTTCTCCAATAACCTGACCTTCATAAATATCTTCACCTGGATCAACAAAAAACTTACCTCTATCTTGTAATTTATCAATAGAATACGGAATAGCTTGTCCTTTTTCCATAGATACTAAACTACCATTTTGACGTTCTGGAATACCTCCTCTAAGAGGTTGGTATTCTTTAAACCTGTGCGCCATTATAGCCTCACCTTGAGTTGCCGTTAATAATTGGTTACGCAGACCTATAATACCTCTAGAAGGCACCATAAATTGACAAACCATGCGCTCACCTTTAGCTTCCATGCTTAGCATTTCTCCCTTACGCATAGTCACCATCTCAATAGCTTTACCTGAAACTGTTTCGGGTAAATCGATTGTCATTTCCTCAATAGGCTCACATTTTACACCATCAATCACTTTGATGATTACTTGTGGTTGCCCGATTTGAAGTTCGTAACCTTCACGACGCATAGTTTCTATTAAAACCGATAAGTGTAATACACCACGACCAAAAACAATAAACTTATCTGCACTATCTGTATCTTCTACTTTAAGTGCCAAGTTTTTCTCTAGCTCTCTAGCCAAACGGTCTTTAATATGACGAGATGTTACATATTTTCCATCTTTACCAAAGAAAGGCGAATCGTTAATGGTAAATAACATACTCATTGTTGGTTCATCTATGGCAATAGTTTTCATGCCTTCAGGGTTTTCCCAATCGGCAACCGTATCACCTATTTCAAAACCTTCAAGACCAACAATGGCACAAATATCTCCTGTTTGTACACTATCAACTTTTAAACGCCCCAAACCTTCAAAAACATGAAGTTCTTTAATTTTAGATTTTTGGATGCTGCCATCTCTTTTTACTAAAGAAATATTCTGACCAACTTTTAATCCACCTCTCATTAGCCGTCCAATAGCAATTCTTCCTGTAAAAGAAGAAAAATCTAAAGATGTGATTAACATTTGTGTTGTTCCTTCTTCAATTTTAGGAGCAGGAATATGTTCAATAACCATGTCTAATAATGGCTCAATATTTTCTGTTTCGTCTTTCCAATCATCACTCATCCAGTTGTTTTTGGCAGAACCATAAACCGTTGGGAAATCTAATTGCCATTCTTCAGCACCTAATTCGAACATTAAATCAAAAACCTTTTCATGTACCTCATCTGGTGTACAGTTTTCTTTGTCAACTTTATTGATAACCACACAAGGTTTCAATCCTAAATCAATTGCTTTTTGAAGTACAAAACGTGTCTGTGGCATAGGCCCTTCAAAAGCATCTACTAATAATAAAACACCATCAGCCATATTTAATACACGCTCAACTTCACCACCAAAATCGGCGTGACCAGGTGTATCGATAATATTGATTTTTGTGTCTTTGTAAACTACAGAAACATTTTTAGATGTAATTGTAATACCTCTTTCACGTTCCAAATCGTTATTATCTAGAATTAAATCACCAGTATTCTGATTTTCTCTAAATAGTTGACAATGATACATGATTTTATCAACCAAAGTTGTTTTGCCATGATCTACGTGTGCAATAATTGCAATGTTTTTAATATTAGCCATAATAGTGCCTTATTTTAAGCGTGCAAAGGTACGTGTTATTTAGTTAAAAAAATGTTATATTTATTAGCATTTATACTTTTTAAAAAATGATTCCGTTAATTTTAGTAATTCAATCACACTAGAACAGTAAAAAAGCGTAATTATGTCACTAATCAATAAATACACAAACCTTATACCTTACCTTTATTTTATTGCCATTACGGCTTATTGGTTTACCATGGTAAATAAAATCGAAGGTATTACCGCCTACCCAATTTTATTGTTTGGCATTCCTTTTTTATGGCAAATCATTAAGCCTAATCATAGGCTTAATTTCACTCTTGGAATAACTTTTGTTTGTATTTCTTCGTATTTAATTTTAGCGTTTTTATCCGATGCATTTAAAATTATAGCGCTTTCTTACCCCATTAAACAACTTATGATTTATGGTGGGTTATTTGTTTTTGCTAATTTTATCATGGCACTATGGATAATAAGAAATAGTTTAAAAGAACGTATTTAATACGTAACTTTGCTGCTTAAATTTTAAAGTACATGCACCTTAGCGACGTTCCGAAGTTAAAACACACAAATTCTGATAATTTCTTTTTATTATGTGGTCCCTGTGCCATTGAAAGTGAAGACATGGCATTACGTATTGCTGAAAAAGTAGTCGAAATCACTAATAAATTAGAAATTCCTTATGTTTTTAAAGGTAGTTTCAAGAAAGCTAATAGAAGTAGAATTGACAGTTTTACTGGAATTGGCGATGAGAAAGCTTTAAGAATTCTTAAAAAAGTTTCTGACACTTTTGATGTTCCTACAGTTACGGATATCCATGAAATTAGTGATGCCTATCTAGCTGCACAGTATGTTGATGTATTGCAAATTCCTGCTTTTTTGGTAAGACAAACCGATTTATTGGTTGCAGCGGCAAAAACAGGAAAAGTGGTGAACTTAAAAAAAGGTCAGTTCATGAGTCCAGAAGCCATGAAGCACGCTGTACAAAAAGTGAAAGATGCTGGTAACAATAAAGCCTGGATAACCGATAGAGGCACCATGTTTGGCTATCAAGACATGATTGTAGACTTTCGTGGCATTCCTACCATGCGCCAATATGCGCCTACCGTATTAGATGTTACCCACTCTTTACAACAACCCAATCAATCTGCTGGCGTTACTGGTGGCAGGCCAGACATGATAGAAACCATTGCCCGAGCGGGTATTGTTAACAATGTAGATGGTCTGTTTATTGAAACCCATTTTGACCCTGCTAATGCCAAAAGCGATGGTGCTAATATGCTTCATTTAGATAATTTAGAAAACCTTCTAACAAATTTAGTGGCCATTAGAAAAACAATTAATAGCCTTTAAACTATATGAACCAAGCCCTTTTACTTTTTTTAAGTTGCTCAGCGGCTGCATGCAATAGTGCTACAAAATTTTCTTGATTTAAATCTTCAATAGATTTTAATTGAATAGAACGAACCTGCTTGCGTTTATTATCATTTTTCAAAATAGGAAAATCTTTTTCAAGAAGAATGCCTTGAACAAAACCAACATCAACATAATTTTTTCCCTTTAAAATATTCAAATAGACCATAGGCTTTTTTTCAATATTATAAAACGGGATTTTATAACTATACCTTTCTTCTACTCCTGGAAGTGTATTTAAAATAACATCTCTAACATAAAGCATGATAGATTGATACGGTTCCTTTTGTTTTATAAAATATTCGTCTACAGGTTTCATAGTTTGGTTTCTTTTTCCTTTAGTCTTTTTCTATGCTCTTTTTCATATTTTTCCTTACAGGTTTCGGTGTCTATTTAGGCCGATTTTTACGCTATAATTCTTGGAAAGTAATAAGTAATCCTATGTATTTACTCATTGATATTATAAACACAGCAATACAACCACTCATTCATAAAGAAGCTTGGTTGTTTACTATACTTTTCGGAACGTTCTTGGGAGTAGGGTTTTGGATGTTTAAACAATTATTAAAAGTGGAACTCTGAGAACTAATCCTCCCTGTTTTTTGCTTGAATTTTTCTAACAATAGATGTGGCTGTATTTCTGGGAATAAATCGAGGCAAGGCAGCTAAAAACTTATTGAACCCTCCGGGAATGGCATACGACTTTCCTTTAAGCATGGCCTTATAGCCATAAAGTGCGACTTCTTTGGCACAGGCCATATTGAATTTTAGTTTGTTGTCGTAGGTGTTTTTCGAAACAGTTTCTTGAAAAGATGTTTTTGTTGGCCCTGGACATAGTGCTGTTACCGTAATACCTGTACCTTTAAGCTCATTGGCAATGGCTTCAGAAAATGATAACATATAACTTTTTGAAGCGTAGTAAATAGACATTAAAGGCCCTGGCTGAAAAGCTGCCAAAGATGACATATTTAAAATTTGGCCCGAACCACATTTAATCATATTTTCTAACACCAATTT
This sequence comes from Algibacter agarivorans, assembly GCF_039543245.1. Lineage (NCBI taxonomy): Bacteria > Pseudomonadati > Bacteroidota > Flavobacteriia > Flavobacteriales > Flavobacteriaceae > Algibacter > Algibacter agarivorans. The sequence goes on along the minus strand of NZ_BAABJJ010000019.1, from coordinate 2,747 downwards.
AGTTAAATGGGTTGTTGTTATGATATGCACATGCAACATAGCGGATTCGCGCTCCCAATCGGTTTCTGCAAACGAACCAAATAAGCCAAAACCTGCGTTATTTATTAACACATCAATTGGAATATTATCAATATCATCTATAATTTCTTGGGCAACATTTGGAAGGCTTAAATCTTTGGTTAACGCAACAACCTCAACATTAAAACCATGTACTATTTCAGCTTTAGTTTTTGCTAAATTCACGGCATCAACATCTACAAGTATTAATTTATAAGCATCTTTTGCTAATAAAAGTGTTAACTCATAACCTAATCCTGATGCAGCTCCTGTTACTAATGCCGTTTTAATATTGCATGTGATTTAAAATTATAACAAAAATATTAGTTTCCATCTACATAATCTTGCAAATATGAGAATCTTTCTGTCAATTTTCCGTTTTCTGTGATTTTGGCTCGCTGTAAAATACCATCAGCATCGTTATTAAAAAATGCAGGAATAACATGTTGTAAAAACTGTTCACCAAATCCTTCACTGGCATCTTGTGGGAGTTCGCATGGCAAATTATCTACTGCCATAACGGTTATAGCTTTTTCATCTTTATAATCTATTTCAGATTCTGTTTGTGGGTCGTAACCATAAATAGGGTCTCCTATGGTCGAGGCGCGAAGCGTTGTTGCCACTGGTCCATCAACATCGCAACTAATATCGGCTACTACCTTGATATTGAAATCTGAGGATTTCACATCGTTTCGCGTGTATAAAAATGGGGCACCATCTCCGTAAAAATGACCCGTGATATAATAATCGGTTACTTTGGCAAAACGCATAAAATCGGACTCATAGTCTTGTGGATTATTGAAAAAGTCAAAGTTACCTATAACCTTTCCATCTTTACGTTTGTTATAGTCTAGTACGTCTATTTTACAATATACAGGTTCGTTATAAGTATTGTTTAAATAATCTTTAACCGAAACATTTTTAATGCCCATAGCATCCAACATTTCTTGTGCGCCGTTCGACACTTTACCACTTCCTGTTAGCAATATTTTTATATTAGGTAATTGTATTTTATTTAATTCTGAAATTAAAGCAGCTTGGTTTGGTAAAGACCCTGCTTTTGGTAAATTCCATGAATTATATTTTAATCCCCATGCCCTAAACCCGTTGTATGCTCCAACTATACCTGCATAACGACCGAATCCTATTAATCGAAACCCTTTTTTGTTAACTATGGTTTCGTGATCGTAGAGTTCTATATTTTTTTCTAAAATGGCTTTTAGTAGTTTCTGGTTATAGGGTTGCTTTTTGATGGTATGCGAAAAGAAAAAGTATTTTTTATTTGGAATAAGTGCGTCTATTGGGACTTCTTTTACACCTATCATAACATCGCAATCTGAAACATTATCCGTGACTTCGAATCCTGCTGCTCTATATTGTTCGTCTGAAAACACACGAACGTCAGATGATTCTACTTTAAAAGTGGCTTCCGGACATTGTTTTTTAGCTTGTACTAATTTTGCTGGTGAAAATACCACGCGACGATCTGGTGGGTTTTTACGCTCTTTTATTATGGCAAACTTCATAAAGTTACTTTTTTAACTGACACTAATATGATTTGGTATAAATTTTGCTCTAAAATACTCGGATTTACAAGGGTATACAAACTTTTTTGATAACTTTGCACTCCGCGTTAAGGATTGAAGCGGCATCCTTTTGCTTTTTTGCAAAAGATATAGCGGAAAGCCTGACGCACTTTTGCCATTAACAGCAAAAGTGGGTAACGCTAAAATAAAATTTACTTGGAGAGTTCCCGAAATACTGAAATAAATTCAGCACAAGCAAGTTCGGGATTAATTCAATTACGTAAATTAAAAATTTACTATTTCATTAATAATGGGGTCGACTGGTTTTGACAGCGAGATTAATTGAACGGTAAGCACGTCGTGTAATGGCATTGAAACACGTAAAAGGCTAGACCAAATTTTAAACGGCGAGAATAACTACGCTTTAGCTGCATAATCCGAATTATAGTAGGATTGGCCTAGGTACACAAGGTGTACAAGCTTTATGTCTCCGGAAAGCCTTGATTGACGGCGTTCCATTTTGAGGCATCGTAAATGTCAATATAGATTAGGTAGCGCTTTGATGCCTTTTTGAAACTAAAGAAGATAAGTTATAAGTGGGTTGTCTTTAACCAGCTTATAATCGAAAATCCAAGAAAAGAATAAACGTGTAGAAAGCTCTTTGGTTACTTGTTTGGACGAGAGTTCGATTCTCTCCGACTCCACATTGACACCTTGTAAATGCTTTGGTTTACAAGGTGTCTTTATTTAGTAATTGTTCATAGAAGTCATTCAATTAAGAAAACAAGAACATTTTAAAAGTTTTATAATACGAGAACACGATTTTTGTTTGACTGGCACAAAGATGTTGTTGGACAATCTGGCTTTAGGGCTTTTAATACCATAGCAAATAGTATAACTTTGAATTATCGCTCTATATAAACTATTTTATCAATCGCAGTACCAACGCATCCGTTGAATCCTTTAATGCCAAAATAAAAAATCATCCTTCTTTTTATTAAAAAGCATAAAACTAAAAAGGCACTTTCAGAAGTAAGTCCAAAAACTATTCATTTTTAAAAAGGATTGGAGTATTATTCATATTTCTTCAATTTTTTTTAATTTTCATGATTATTTTTTGGGTTTGTTTACCAACAAGACGTAGCTATCCCTGTTTTTTTAGTT